>NZ_CAIWNH010000475.1 GCF_903913935.1 uncultured Mucilaginibacter sp. | reverse complement strand
GATTCTGAACTTGTAATTGTAAACGTGCCTTTAATAGCTTATTTAACAATATTTAACACCAAGCCCGCCATTGAACTAATGATCGGGTAAACTAATGTACAAACTCGATTTCTTTCAAACTAAACTCTAATTCCTCGCCATTATTATTTTGAACAACCAATAATCCGTTGTAACATACATTTTTTATGGTTCCCTGTATGAGTGCATTCTTGGTTCGGAAAGTCTTTTCCTCATTTAACCAATATAGTCGCGATAAATAAGAATTCCTTACATCGGCAATTTTTCCGGCCTTAAGCTTTAAATACCAGGCTTCAATATGGCTGCAAATGTCTGATAATATAGTTCGTAAATCATAATCTTTATGTAAGATTTGCTTTACCGATACCGGGTTTGTAAGGCCCGGAGCAAAATTCACCTGGTTAATATTCAGTCCTATGCCAATTATGGAATTTTTTATTTGTCCGCCTTGTATCATATTTTCAATTAACATTCCGCCTAATTTGCGGTCCTGGTTATAAATATCGTTGGGCCATTTGATTTTCAGCCCGCCACCCAATAATGGTTCCAAAGCACCAAAAACACCCAGGCTAACCGCTCTTACAAGGTCAAATTGCTCAGTAACGGGTAAAAAATGCGGTTTTAACAAAATGCTGAAAGTTAAATTTTTACCAGGTTCGGCAAACCAGCCATTTTGTTGCTGCCCCCTGCCCGCATATTGATTTTCTGCCATAATGACCGTACCTTCGATCACTGGCTTGGAATTTGACACTAATTCTTTCAGGAAATTATTGGTAGAATCAACTTCTTTTAGAAGAACAAAATTTTGTCCAACAAATAACCCCGAAATTATGTTATTTTGCAATGTATAATAAATTAGAAACCACAATCGTTCAAAACTAATTCTTTTTGATGGTAAAAAACAAAGCGTTAAGTGAATCTGCTTATATTTCCGAGTTAGCCATACACGGTATTCAGGAAAAAAAAGGAAACGATATTATCAGGTTAGACCTTCGTAATATATTTAGTTCGGTTGCCGATTACTTTGTAATATGTCATGCCGAATCTGCCACGCAAGTAAAAGCTATAGCAAATAGTGTTGAGGAAGAAATTTTTAAGGCCACTCAGCAGGAACCCTATAAGAAGGAAGGCCTGCAATTTGGCGAATGGATACTGCTGGATTATGTAGATGTTGTGGTTCACGTTTTCAGGACAGATAAACGTGAATATTATGGCATGGAAGATTTGTGGGGCGATGCAGAGATTAAAATGTATAAAAGCGCTTAATGCGTAACAAATATGTTTAATATGCGTCAATGTTCACAACCATTCGAATGTTAATTAAAGTAAAGAGTGTAAGTTTGAACTTGTAAAGAAATGAATCCATCATTAGCAGCAAAAAATAAATATTTGCTTGTGATAGCTTCATTGCTGTTAAAAAATAAAGAACTGTAATGAAAGATAATAAATTGGAAAAACCAAAACCCATACGGAAAATACCTAACAAAAAAATAACGCCAAAACCACCGAAACCCAATATTATGTGGTTTTATGTAATTATTGTGGTGGTTTTACTTGGAGTTGCTACATTGTTGAACGGAAACACTTTTAAACCGATCACTTTTCAGAAATTTTCGGAACAAATGCTGAAAAAACAGGATGTTGACCACGTAACTGCTTACCGCAGCGGCGACCTGATCATGGCGGAAGTGTTTTTAAAGAAATCCAGTATAAATAAACCGGAATATGCTGATGCCAAAAAGGAAAAAGACAATAATTTAAGTTTTTCCGGTGACGAGGCGACACCGCAATATGTATTTACCGCCGGATCATTTGATGGGTTAATAAAAGAAATAAACGACGCGCAGGCAGGTGTGCCTGACGCGCAAAAAATTTCCGTATCGCTTGAGCCTGCGAATGAAAGCCTTTTATCCAATTGGTTTGTGCAATGTATCATCATGGCAGTATTGCTGGTAGCAGTATGGCTGTTTATTATGCGTCGTATGTCAGGTGGTGCAGGTGGTGGCCCGGGCGGCCAGATCTTCAACATCGGCAAATCGAAAGCTACGCTTTTTGATAAAGAAGCCCAGGTTTCAGTAACCTTTAATGATGTGGCCGGTTTGGAAGAAGCCAAGCAGGAAGTAATGGAAATTGTGGATTTCCTTAAAAATCCCAAAAAATACACTAACCTGGGTGGTAAAATACCAAAAGGTGCGCTGTTGATCGGTGCGCCGGGTACCGGTAAAACCTTGCTGGCAAAAGCTGTTGCAGGTGAAGCGCATGTTCCGTTTTTCTCCCTGTCAGGATCAGACTTTGTGGAAATGTTTGTGGGAGTAGGTGCATCCCGCGTCCGTGATTTGTTCCGCCAGGCTAAAGATAAAGCGCCTTGTATCATATTTATCGATGAAATTGACGCCATCGGCCGTGCCCGTGGCAAAAACAATATTGTAGGCGGTAATGATGAACGCGAAAATACATTGAATCAGTTACTGGTTGAAATGGATGGTTTCGGAACCGATTCAGGTATTATTATCCTTGCCGCTACTAACCGTCCGGATGTGCTTGATACCGCTTTATTGCGCCCGGGCCGTTTCGACAGGCAGGTATCCATTGACAAACCCGACCTGATAGGCCGTGAGCAGATCTTTAAAGTTCACTTAAAGCCGATCAAACTGGCAGAAGGGGTTGATCCGAAAAAACTTTCGGCACAAACACCGGGTTTTGCCGGCGCCGAAATTGCGAACGTTTGTAACGAAGCTGCTTTGATAGCCGCCCGTAAAAACAAGGAAGAAGTTGACATGAAGGATTTCCAGGATGCGATCGATCGTGTGATCGGCGGTCTCGAGAAAAAGAACACCCTGATTTCTCCCGAAGAAAAACGGATTGTTGCCTATCACGAAGCGGGCCACGCAATTGCAGGCTGGTTTTTAGAGCATACAGATCCTTTAGTGAAAGTGTCAATCGTGCCACGCGGTGTTGCCGCCTTAGGGTATGCACAGTATTTGCCTAATGAAAGATTTTTGGTTGCCAAAGATGAGCTGATCGATGATATGATCCTGTCAATGGGTGGCCGAGTTGCTGAAGACATTGTTTTTGGAAAAATAACCACCGGTGCGTTGAGCGACCTGGAAAGGATTACCCGCCTGGCATATGGCATGGTGAAAATATATGGGATGAACGAAAAGGTGGGTAACGTATCCTTTTACGACCCGCAGGGAGAGCATCAGTTTAATAAGCCATATTCTGATACGACTGCTGAACTGATTGACGCCGAGGTACGTAATTTAGTAGACGTAGTTTACCAGAAAACAAAAGAACTGATCAACGCGCACCGCGAGGGTCTTGAAAATGTGGCGATGAAATTATTGGAAAAAGAAGTATTGTTCCAATCGGATCTGGAAGAAATTTTGGGCAAACGTCCGTTTGAACACCGCACCGCGTATGATAAATTTGTAAACGGACCTGACGCTGTTGTTGAACCGGTACCTACCGGCTTAGAACCTCAAGGTGTTGTTGAAAATACAGCTACTGAAAAAGAAGCGGGAAAGGAATAAGTTTTAAGTCAATAGTCCTAAGTCTAAAGTCCTGAGTAAGAAATAGCTTACTTTTGGTTTTAGATTTAGGATTTTTAATACCGGCAAATTAGACATTTGGTTTTGGCTGAGACTTTAGACTAAAGACTCCAGACTTAGGACTTACTATGAGGGACATCACTACATCAAAAGAAAAACTTCTGAAGAAGATCCGGAAGGCGCTTCTTGAAAAACGGGAGAACCCATACCCCAACCTGGAAGACCTGCCCCATTACCCCCCGAATGACGAGATGCTTGAGGTGGTTTTTGCCGAGCAATTTACCGCGGTGTCAGGGCAGTTTGTATTTTGCGAGGATGAAGTGCAGTTTATAGAAAGCTTACTTGAACTTGCCGAAGAGCGGAACTGGCATAAAATATATTGCTGGGAACCTGCACTCCAGGAAATTTTAAGTCGGTTTGAATATCCCTTTTTTGAAACTGATAAAGATTTTGAACAGGCCGAGGTTGGTTTTACGCTTTGCGAAAGCCTGGTTGCCCGTAATGGCAGTATTATTTTGTCAAATTCGGGCATGGCGGGGCGCCGTTTAAGTATTTATCCACCTGTACATATCGTATTGGCCTATACCTCGCAGTTGGTGCTGGACCTAAAGGATGGTTTTAAAAAAATTAAAGCTAAATACGGTAATAATTTACCCTCCATGATCACTACAGTTACCGGCCCCAGCCGCACTGCCGACATCGAAAAAACCCTGGTATTGGGTGCCCATGGCCCCAGGGAATTGTTTGTTTTCCTTTTAGACGGATAGGCATGCGCAAAATTTTGGGCTGTATAGTCAGACACAAAGTATGGCGTCTCTACAAATTCAATTTCAGGTCGGCCAGCTTGCATTCGTCCAAAACCATGCGGGTGCTTTCTTTATGCGGCCCATACGCCCATTTTATAAGCCTGATGCAGCCATTGGCAATTTCAATCCCCGTAATATCGCCATCATTAAAACAGCAGCATCCTGTGTTAAAATAAGTATCATGGTAGCCTTTAAAATCGGGCATTTTGTCGCCGCGGTTTTCCCTGTTAACTATTTGCTTTTTTATTTGGTCAGCAGCCTGATCGTCATTTGCTTTTTTTGCATCGCCCAACTTTTCATACAATAACTCAAGGTGGGTTAACGATTTAAAGACCGGCTGATGGGTATGCCCGGTGATCAGCAGCATGTTTTTGTGTTTCGAGCTCCACTGGTACATCATTTTATTGTGCAGTGTTTTCAACTCGTCATTTGTTGAAGGTGTATTAGGATTTATCCTTAAATAGGATTGTAGTGGCCCCCAAACATCCGAAACAAACCATTTGCTAAACCAGTTGCCATCACTTTGTAAATCGCCCTGGTGTCCGTGGGTCATGTATATTTTTAGGGGCAGCTTATTAATGGTGGTTTTAAGGATAACGCCTTCGTAAATATCTACGGGCTGGTGATAAATGATGCCAAGACCGGCAGAGGCGAGGGGGTCATTATCCCAATAAAGGTCGTGGTTGCCAAATGTTTTTATAAATCGCTTGTTTTTTAAAAACTTCGCTTCGGCCTCAAAAGTTGCCTTATTGTGCTTTTTTACGGTGATGAAGGTGTTTTCCCATAGTTCTTCACTATCACCCAGGTTGATGTAGAAAAATTGGTTATCCAAATAATAAGCTAACGCTGCCAGGTAATTTTTTTCGGCCCGGGCGAAAATATCAGCGCCATCCCTTGCGCCTTTATGCTGGTCCGAAAAAATAATAAATTTGTCAGTATCGGTGTTAAGAGAAATAGTGATCCCATTTTTACCTGTGCCACTGTCAATTTTTTCATAAAGTGCGCTAAGGGCCTTGTTCACTCTTTTTTGATCAGGCCGGGATGAAAATCTATCCGCCAGCCTGATAAGTGGTGTTTTTAATAATTTTTGGAGGAAATGCCGCATGATGATCAAACATACAGATTTAAAAAATGTGTTTTAACGGTGTAAAATACCGTTAAAACACGGAGTGAAATTCACGGGGTTATATTGTATAATTGGGATAATTAATTCAATCATTCCTAATCTAATTAACTATGGCAACAATTATTGATCCTGTTTCAGCAAAGAGCCTCATACAGGAGTACCAGCAACAAAACGCATCGGATGACGGCCCGGGTTTGCTTACACCGGCTGATCAATTACTCAATGGTTTTTTTATCGACAGGGAGAGTTTAGAAGCGCTGCTAACTAATCCGAATGTTGTTGGTGTAAGTATCAATTTCGCAAAGCATCCTGATTTTGTAGGTCAGCCTGGTAAGTATTTCACGTTGCTTTATAGCGGCGCAGAACTAAATACCGACCCTGATGCTAAAACTCCTTATGTAAATAAAGGCGACATTTGTGGCGGCCCGCCACCTTGCCCACCATGGTGTACCGATATCTGTTAGTTTTTGTATTGGTAATTTGTTTAGCCACGACCTTATTCTTTTTAAAAAAACGTACAATATCAATAAAAAATGCCCTTTCTTTAGAAGGGGCATTTTGTCGCATTTATCTTAATAACATTATTTAATTATAAATTTAAACTAATAGGTTTTAT
>NZ_CAIWNH010000474.1 GCF_903913935.1 uncultured Mucilaginibacter sp. | reverse complement strand
TATCAGTCCTTGTTTAACTCCAGTATGTAAAGCGTTTAGATAACGATCTAAAAGCAACTCAAATAAATTATTATATACGCTGGCAGCATACATCAGGTAACCATAAAAAGCAATGTCACCTCCAAAAGATTCTCGATCTTGAAAAATATCGTCCTTATGTTTTTTCAGCCAATCAAAATTCAAGTAACTAACTTCCGGTATATAAAACCCGATCGACCAAAAGAATTCTTCACAATCGGAAGATGTAACATGGGATGTAAATCGCTCACGTATATCATACCGCCAAATACCGGGTTGGTCTCCGTTGCTTTTATTAGCATTAAGCGAACACGTAATCATTGCCCTGTACAATTTGCCGCGCGTCGCGTTGATGATATCAAATCCAGGGTCATTATTCAGCCATTCAAATGGCCGAGTATATTTGTCATCCAAAAGAAGCAATAACTGAGCTGACAAATCGAGTATTTCCGAACGCACGCCGACCTCATCAATTTGCAGAACGGATTGCACAAGCCAGCCGATCATCCCGATCGCACCAGATTTTTCACGGTCTTCGATTTCAAAATCATAAAGTTCAGCACGTGTTTCGGCCAATTTGAGAAAGAAAGCCAATAACTGCTCATAATCTAAGGTCGCCTTTTGTTCAGCTAGCGTACGAAATCCGTCTACAAAATTATATAGGAATTTAACTGGAATATGAATAAACTGCTTCGTATGACTTATTACCAAACTAACGTTGGTAATAACATAATCTCTGACGTCCTGCTCCAGTCCCCAATGATTGTAACCATCCCACGCATCTTGATCTGCCAACAGGTTTAGAACTCTTACAGGATCCATTTTTAATATACGCTCCGCTCTGCTAAATTCCCCTCCGGGACGGATACCGAAATAGCTATCGTAACCCGGGTGTCTTGGCGCATTGTTTTCCGTTATCTTCATCAATTGCCTATATCTCGATGCAACAGATTCCGTTCGAAATCGAATAGGTTCTAAAGCTGTTATCCACTCGAGCTTTTCGAAAGCGCCGTACTTATCAACGTCCACCTTATCCTCGAGATCGGGCGGAACAGTTAATTCATCTATCCAATTTACAACCACTTGTACCTCAGAACCATCGAAGTCCTCACAATGCCGGTTTAGTAATCGGTATACTTCTAATTTGATTTCATTGACAACCGGAGGATTTTTATACATCCAAAACAAGTCTTTCAGTTGGTCGTAACGTTGATCTACAAAATAAATGGCAATACGTTGTAGTATCAAAGTATCATCCTTTACATAAGCACTAACTATTTGGTTTGTATACCCATTATCAGCCACTTGCAATACATTAACCAACAAGTTTACAATTGCCATGCTCAAGCCTTCGTTATGACTGTTTTGTGAATCTGGTTCTAAGGACGGAATATTGAACTTCAAAAATTGAAATGTATAATTTTCAACCAGAGCTTTTATTTTGTCGGTCAGCCATTCTATTACCCCGCTCCCCAATGCGTCGTAAAGCTTTCCGGGAACACGTTTAACAAATTGCTCTAAGTAGAAAGCGTCGACCACCGAATTCATTTTATAATCGCTGGGCGCGGACGAAGGCGTAAAAAAAATATCTAAAAGACTATACGACATTTGTTTTTCAACCCAAGTCAAAGTTTTATCAAAAAACTTACCTGTCAAGTCGTTGGTTAAGATTGACCGATCCCTTTTTAATCCAAAATTAATTAGGAAATCTAAATGTTCTTCGTTGATAACCCCTTCCGGCAACAAGAATATTAGCTGGCAAAAATAATAGTCAGTGGTTGGGTTACGCCGAAGATCATCCTTCCTGACGTTAACAAATTGAATATAGTGATTGATCAACTCCAAAAGCAAGGGTAAAAGATTGTTCTGGACAGCATCCTGCTTTGCTGCTTCCCATATCAGAAAAACTGCATCCCATGCAATAAAGCCACGTGATTCATTTCCCTCCGCGTCGTAAAATGTACCCGGCGCGGGGATGTTTTCAAAATCAAATAAGCCTAAGTCATAAAGAGCTTTGAACCATGACGACTTAAAATTATTTGGCGAGCTTAAATATTGAATAACAAATGCTTTGACTATCGGATCTGAAATTGCTTCGGCAACCAGATTATAGTCAATATTGCCCCCTTCTGATATATGCAAACTTATCTGATTGATTTTCTCTATAATATTTGCCATATCAATTAGGTTTAAATGCTAGTGCCGAAAGAGTTGGTTTTTTATTAAGTTCTCTCAAGATAAGCTCAATTTGCAGGTAGTTATTACTTTCGAAAGGAATGATCGATATACCAATATCATTCAAGGTCTTGACCTTATTAAGATTTCTATCCATGAATTCTATTTGTGAGATCAATGCCTTTTTTAGAGAACTGTCTATTTTCGTTTTTTTGAGTAGACCTGACGAATCGATAATTATGTTAAAAGTAGTTTCTCCAGATTTCCCATAGCTTGATTTTTCGATTACACCTTCAGTTAACAAAAGATCAATATCATCAGTAAAGGTCAACAATTCAGAAACGGTCAAATGCTTTTTAAGCAACGAGTCACTCATGATACAAAAATGTTCAGGCAACTTCTTATTATATCGGGCTGCATCCTTGCGAATTCCTTCCATCGCTTTGCTTAAAAAGTTGACAAAATAATCATCATCAAAACTGAAGCCGACAAAGAGTGTTGGATATCTGGAAAAAATTGATCCGATAAGCATGGATACGCCTGAGTGAGAATTATCATATTGTTCGCTATAGCTTTCTTCAGTTAACACGACATCTGCTGAATCAATATCGCCATGAATATGAAAAACATGACGCTCATAGCCCCAACCATCATGATTAAAATCGCCTAACGTCGAAACATTATATTGACAGTCTGGTTGTGGGTTGAATCTGCCGATAGCATCTAAGGCCTCTTCAAAGCTTTTATCATAGTTAGTGGTAAGAATGAGTTTTGATAGTAAAAGCAGTTCTACATGTAACGATGGGTAATGACATGCTTGGGGTGCGATAAATTTCCGAAGCTGATCTTTGTAGACAGTCTCATTTGGAGCTTTTGATTTAATATTAGTAGCTACTTGTGCGTAACTGGACTTATCAATATCAGCCTCCAGTTCCACATCAGTCGGGTAATATTGAAATTCGGCATTCAAGCCGATTAACATTTGTTTCCAAAGAGGTATAAGTAATACTTTCGAACAACCAGCACCTATAAAAGTGGCAATACCCGGCGGTCTCCGCCAGGCATGTGCTTGCAATGTCCTTATTTGTTGGTTCTTTGAAAAATCCATATTGGCCTTAGGTCATTCTAAACGCCGACAACGCACCGCTTTGTCGAGTCGGCTAAAGTTAAATACTCATTTGCTTTTATGCGAATTTTGACCGACAAAATTCAGAGTTTGCTGAAAAAAATGTCATTATCAGTTTATAAACGTTTTTACCCATTTAGGCCAAGATCGTTTTCAAAAGCATTTAAGGTGTTTTAATCCAGAAGCGCCTAAATTATAAATTTGCAATTTTTCTCAAATCTTCAAGGAAAGAGTTCCGAAATTGTGTACTTGGGGCCACATAAAAACACATGGGCGTTTTCTACCACAATTCATCGCAGCAAGTTGTATAAATATTTTTGTAACAATTGTCATGGATCGGAGAACTATCGCATTTAAATAAATAAGCAAAACAAAACTACATTCCTTACTTTAGCATTCACCTTTTATAATAAGTTAAGTCGACAATCTCAAATGAACCTCTCAAACAGCAATAAAGTAAGCCTCCTTTTTATTTTAATGATAACGGGCAGTTTGCTTTTTGCACAGCAACCAGATGCTGCAACAGCAGTAAAAAAAGCAAGCAAATGGGTGAAAAGCCGTGTTTGGGCACCTGAACTGAAAATCAAGCCTGATAAATCAGTAAACAGTATTGAGTTTAAAAAACAATATGAAAGCAATAAGCCTTTGTGGGATAAAGTATTCAGCTTTTTAAGTGATAGCAAACTTTCGACCCTTGCGCCAGGCAGGTATCCTGTTGATGGCGATAACGCTTATGCCACCATTTCGGCCGGCCCGCCAAAAAACATCGACGACGTAAAATGGGAAGCCCACCAGAAATACATCGACCTGCATTATGTCATCAACGGGAAAGTAAAGCTCGGCGTTTGCCCCCTTTCATTGGCGCAGCTAACTGAACCTTATGACGATAAAAAAGACGCAGCCCATTACAATGCCGAAGGGAAATATTACACGGCTACTCCTCAAAACTTCTTCCTGTTTTTCCCTACTGATGTGCATCGCCCGGATATTAAAGTAAAAGGATTTGATACTTTGAAAAAACTGGTTATTAAAATCCGTTACCAGCAATAAACCATTAGTATTGCAGCTTTATGAAAAACTACCTGAAGATCCTGAAAATTGACGAATACTCCGTTACACCCAAATACCTGCAGATCTGCAACTCCATATTAAGGGGTATTGAGGATAAAAAGATTGTAAAAGATGATATCCTGCCCTCCATTAATGACTTGAGTACGGCGCTTGAGGTATCACGAAACACGATTGACCGGGCGTACAAAGAGTTAAAGAAATACAACGTCGTCAAATCTGTTGCGGGTAAAGGTTATTTTATATCAACAACCCAATTCAATCAACCTGTTAAGGTGCTTTTATTATTCAATAAGCTGAGCAGCCATAAAAAAATAATTTATGATGCCTTCGCCGAAAAGCTGGGGAATAATGCCGCTATTGATTTTTACATCTACAACAACAACTTTAATTTCTTTAAAAAACTGCTCAACAACAATATCGATCATTATTCAAAGCTGGTGATCATCCCCCATTTTATTGAAAACGCTGAAAATGCTTTCACCATCCTCAATAACTTACCGAAAGACAAGCTGATTTTGATGGATAAATTAATTGAGGGATTGACAGGGGATTTTGCAGCCGTTTATGAGGATTTTGAAAAAGACATTTATTCTGCATTGGAACAACTCCTGGATAAATTGAGTAACTATCATACCCTAAAAATCATCTTTCCTGAAAATAGTTATTATTCCAAAGACATCCTAACCGGCTTCGTCAGTTTTTGTCATCAATACGCATTTGATCATGACATCATCCCTCATCTAAAAAACGAACAATTATTACCCGGCACGGTATATATCAATTTAATGGAAGACGATTTGGTGGAGCTGATAGAAAAGATAATAGGCGATAATTTACAAATTGGAAAAGAAATAGGCGTAATATCCTACAATGAAACACCATTGAAAAAAATTATTTTAAATGGCATTACTACGATCTCTACAAATTTTAAGCTGATGGGCGAAAAAGCTGCCGAGATGATCCTTCAAAACAAC
>NZ_CAIWNH010000473.1 GCF_903913935.1 uncultured Mucilaginibacter sp. | reverse complement strand
GCCATCCTGAAATAGCTACGACTAAAATGCCCTTAAAACGGGATTATGCAGTTGACAACCTGAAGGGCGTCATCATAATTTTGGTAATAATCGGACACAACAATCTCCTGAACTCGTTTAAAAATCCATTTACTGATTTTTTACAGGGATACATTTATTTATTTCATATGCCTCTGTTTTTTGGCGTGTCGGCATTATTTGTCAGGGACTTTTCTTGGGAGTATGTAAAAAAAAGGTTCATCCAGCTAATGCTCCCATTTTTCTTTTTCGCTATCATCGATCCGGTTAATATTATTTTCCAACTCGTGCACCCCGGCTCAAGCGCTATTCCTCTGCTTTTAGACTTCCACTTTAAAGATGCGATAAAAAAAATATTCGTCGGTTCGGGCTTTTATCTTCAAAGCCCCTTATGGTTTTTACCAACGCTGTTTTTGGCCAATCTGCTTTTTGCCTTACTGTTTAAAAACCGTTTAAATAAGCTTCTGATTGGGATTTACTTGGTCGTTTTTTGTTTGGTGTTGTTTTTTGCCGGCATTATTCAAACAAAACACTATTTGGTTTCCTATGGCATCGACGCTGCTATTTACGTCATTCCCCTGCTGTTTATTATGCATTTTGTTTATATTAATAAGCCCCGTTTTTTGAAATATAACCCACTGATATACCTCGGTGGAATAATTGCTTGTTCCATCCTGATCCTTTTGGTAATACCTAAACGGCCGCTGGCAGCGTTAACCGGGCGATTTGATATCGCGCAGTTTTATGTTCCAAACACATTGTGGGGCTACTTGCTTATTTGCGCATTATCTGTTTCGATATTTTTGCTTTTTCTGAGATTTAACAGGCGCACGATTTTTAGTACGATCGGTCTTTACACCATGCCCATCTTCATCCTACATATCTACCCCTGGTTTAACGGACTGAAAGCTCTTTCACCTGTTTTGTTTTTGTTATTAAATATAATTGGCGCCCTCGCCATTGCTATAGGCCTATCTAAATTATTAATGAAAATATCACCCAAATTCAGATGGATAGGGATGGTCGCTTAAAACAATGTCATCAATTTCATTTTTTTTACCGGCTTATAATTGTTCGCTCACTATAGAGGAGTCTGTTGATTCTATCATGGTGACAAACTTTACCGATGGGGATGAAGTCATTATTGTAAATGACTGCTCAACCGATAATACGACGGAGGTTTTAAATAAGCTGAAACAAAAATACCCGGTTATCACCGTTATTGATCATCAACGCAATAAAGGCGGCGCCGCGGCACGGAACACCGCTGTGGAAAGTGCAAAAAACGAACTTTTGTTTTGCCTTGATTCGGATAATGTATTGGCCCCGTCGAGTATTGCTCCGCTGAAAAAGTATCTAACAGAAAATAATGCTGATGTCGCCTCATTCCAGTTTCAGCATTCATTTGCAGATGATAAATTTAACCCGGTATATATCTGGACATTGCCTGCCGGTGACTTTGACCTGAGTAGTTACCTGGACGGGAAGAATACGCCCGGGCAGCATGGTAATTATATGTTTACCAAACAAAGCTGGCTTAAAGCCAAAGGCTATGCCGAAGGTACCGGTGCACTCGATACCTGGACATTCGGCCTGCGCCAGGCAATTACAGGTGCTAAAATGGTCGTGTTAAAGGATACTTTTTATTATCACCGGTTGGATTATGCCAATTCATACTGGATGCGCGATGCTGAGGCTAACCTCTGGTCGGTTTCAGTGAAGGCAGCTTATGCCCTTTTACCATTTTTTGACAGGATAGACGAGCAGTTTTTAAACTACATGCTTGGCGAGGGTAAATACATCTGGTTTTACCAACTTAAAAGCAGGCCGCTTAAATTGGTTTCCGATGGATCGAAAAAGGAATTTTATATCAACCTGAACAAAAAAATAAATGCGGCCATTTACCCCAAACCCTCGGTTTTGTCGCGGGGGGTCAACAAAATTAAAAGGGTGCTTAAGTTGAGTAAATGATAGCGGTGAGATTAGAGGGCCGCTTGGGCAACCAGCTTTTTCAATATGCATTTATCCACAGTGTTTCAAAAAAGCTGAAAACAAGGTTTTTCATTGATAAAAGCGTTATCAATTTCATGGTACCAGCGTATTTCGAATTAAAACAGACCCACTTGTCCGTTTTGGACAAGTACATTTTTACCATCAGCGGGTACAAAAATATTTTCAACTACCATTTAAAGGTTGCGTGTTACAAATTGCTAAAGGGAATTTACGGGCTGCGTGAACTCGTTTTTGAAAATGAACTTTCTCCGGGCGAACAGCTAAAGGGAATTAATGACAAGTTATTATACACCGGGTTTTTTCAATCTGAAGCGTATTTTATCGATCACAAAAAGGAGGTTGTCAATTTATTTTCGGTAAAAAAAAGCCACAGGGAGCAATTTAAAAATATTTTTAAAACGCTTCCTGCATCAAAAAAATATGTAACTGTTCATATTCGCCGGGGCGACTATTCGGGCCTCGATCTGGTGCTGAGTGCTGATTATTACAAAAGGGCCATTCATAGTATTCACACCGATGAAAACTATTATATTTTCATCAGTGACGATTTTGAATTTATCAACCGGGAGTTCGGACATATCGAAAATAAATACCTGTCGGGAAATACTGAGATCATTGATTTCCAGTTTTTAACCCATGCCGATATTTGCATCCTGTCTGCCAGTTCATTCAGCTGGTGGGGGGCATACCTTAATCCCAAACATCCCAAAGTAATTGCGCCGGCGTATTGGCTTGGAAAAAATGAAGGGAAAGAACTTCCGGTAAATGTGATCCCGGAGGGATGGATAAAATTTAACTGACGATTGGAACTGCTGCAATTAAATAAATTTGGTGATCTGCATAACGGGAGGGATGTTATTTTCTGCAAAACCGATTATCTGAAAGATGAATTTAAAAAAATTGCTAAATTCAAAAATGAAGTCATCCTGATTTCAGGAAACGGGGACGGGGGGATCGGAAACGGTTTAACTTCACTCATGCCTGATAATATTTTCCGTTGGTATTGCCAGAACAAATTAACCTATAACGAAAAATTGGTGTCCATCCCTATCGGTTTAGAAAATACCAGCGTTAACAAACGAAAAGGGCATGGGGTGGCATGGCAGCATGCAGTAGAAAAAGTGAGGCTATTAAGTGAAGTTTTTAACAGCAGTGAGACTGGCATTCCTTCAAAATTTTTATACTCCAATTTTAATCCGCAAACCAATGAAGCATACCGCAACCCGATCAAAGAAATTTGCATCAATGCTCCATTCATCAATTGGGACGAGCCGTCGTTAAATTACCCGGAGTTTATAAAAAAGATTTTGGATCATGAAGCAACGGTCTGCCCGGCTGGAAACGGTATTGATACGCACCGGTTGTACGAGGTACTATATTGCAAAAGGGTAGCCATTACATTTAAAACAGGTAATTACCCGGTATATAACGAACTGTATGAAAAACTC
>NZ_CAIWNH010000472.1 GCF_903913935.1 uncultured Mucilaginibacter sp. | reverse complement strand
GTATCAGACGCAGGCTGGCGGCCACATAGCGAACACGTTGGACAAACCGGTATTGCTGTCAGTCCAAATTTGTATATTGCAATTGGAATTTCAGGGGCAATACAGCACCTCGCCGGCGTAAGTTCGTCTAAGGTAATTGTAGTGATCAATAAGGACGCTGATGCCCCATTTTTTAAAGTGGCAGATTATGGCATCGTGGGTGATGCATTTGAAGTGGTACCTAAGTTAATTGCGGCAATTAAAGAATATAAAGCTACAGCATAAAAGGAATACGAAGAGATGGGTAACGACATGAAAAAAATAAAACTGGATATAGTTGGCTTATCATACAGCCAGACACAGTCCGGTGCCTATGCTTTGGTTTTAGGCGAAATAAGCGGTCGCAGAAGGCTGCCAATCATCATTGGTAGTTTTGAAGCACAGGCTATCGCTATCGAAATTGAAAAAATGACGCCCAGCAGGCCCCTCACGCACGATCTGTTTAAAAGTTTTGCGAAAGCTTATCACATTACTGTACAGGAAATCATTATCTACAACTTGGTTGATGGTATATTTTATTCAAAGCTGATCTGCTCTGACGGTAAAAAGGTAGTGGAGATAGATGCTCGCACCTCAGACGCGATCGCTGTTGCGGTAAGGTTTGATTGCCCTATTTACACCTACGAATTCATCCTTTCAACAGCAGGTATTGTGATTGAAGGCAATGATTTTGTTTACCTGGAAAACATTAACGAACCGCCCGAAGAAAAGACTACTACCGGCCCTACCGGCAGCTATAACTCGCTTAGCGTTGATGAACTAAAAACCAGGCTGCAGGAGGCTCTTTCAGAGGAGTCTTACGAAAAGGCTGCGAAAATAAGAGATGAGCTGAACCGTAGAAAATCTTCGTAAAAGAGATCAGACAGTTGAGATGAAACGATTATAATAAGATAACAAACACGTACTGTTACTTTGTAAATTCCAAAAACCGCTAAACTCCACCCGCTAAGGACTTTATTCAAAAAAAATCATTATTTTCCGGCTTTAAATTAATACTGACCGTATTTTATCATCAAATTGGCCCCATATGAATATTAAGTTTCGCTTAATACTGATGAATTTCATGCAATTTTTTATCTGGGGAGCATGGCTGCTTACTATCGGTGCTTACTGGTTTCAAAACAAGCATTGGTCGGGCCAGCAGTTTGGAATTATATTCTCAACAATGGGCATTTCGGCGCTATTTATGCCGGCGCTTATTGGTATAGTGGCCGATAGACTTATTAATGCCGAAAAACTTTACGGTGTTATGCATATTTTGGGTTCACTGACGCTTTTCTCCTTGCCATTAGTGGAAAGCCCGACAACATTCTTTTGGGTGTTATTGCTTAATATGTTTTTTTATATGCCCACGTTATCACTTTCTATAACAGTCGCCTATTCAGCTTTAAAAAGCCAAAACATTGATGTAGTTAAAGAATATCCTCCTATTCGCGTATGGGGTACTGTTGGTTTTATAGCGGCTTTATGGACAATTAACCTAACACATAGTACTACGTCACCTAATCAGTTTTACATCGCTGGCGCGGTAGCGTTATGTCTGGGAATGTATTCATTTACATTACCCAAATGTCCGCCCCTGGCAAAAAAAGCAAAACACAAATCATTTGTAGATGCCTTCGGACTGAAGGCTTTTACCTTATTTAAAATACCAAGGTTCGCTGTTTTTTTCATTTTTTCATTGTTATTGGGAGCGGCATTGCAACTTACTAATGCGTACGGCACGACCTATTTGCTTGATTTTAATAAACCTCAATTTAAAGACTTATTTGCGGTTAGAAATCCCGCTGCACTCATATCTCTTTCACAGATCTCGGAAACGCTTTTTATTTTAGCGATTCCATTTTTTCTACGAAGATTTGGAATCAAAAACGTTATGTTATTCAGCATGGTTGCCTGGGTATTACGTTTTGGCCTGTTTGCTTTCGGTGATCCTGCAGGTGGATTGTGGATGATTGTTTTATCGTGTATTGTATATGGCATGGCATTCGACTTCTTTAATATATCAGGTTCACTTTTCGTTGAAACCCAAACCAGCCCAGAAATCAGGGGCAGTGCACAGGGCCTTTTTATGATGATGGTAAATGGTGTTGGAGCAATTATAGGTAGCTTAACAAGCGGATACATCATTGATAAATTTTTTACCTATACAGACAAGAGTAAAGATTGGCATGGCATATGGCTTACCTTTGCCGCGTATGCCTTAGTTATAGCAATAATTTTTCCGTTTGTGTTCAGAGATAAACACGGTATTGAAGTTAAACAAGTGGCAGATTTAGCATAAATTTATAACCCCAAAATACAACCTTAAGCAATTGCGCTTTTAATCAACCCAATGAAAAAACACTATCGCCACGAAAACAACTGCCTCAATTGCGGCACCATCCTCGAAGGAAAATATTGCCACAATTGCGGTCAGGAAAACCTGGAGATAAAGGAAAGCTTCGGCCACATGATGAACCATGCCATCAGCGATTATTTCCATTTTGACCACCAGTTTTTTCATACCCTGAAACCGTTGCTTTTTAAGCCGGGGTTTTTAACAAACGAATATATGGCCGGCCGGCGGGTGCAATACCTGCACCCGGTTAAAATGTACATTTTCATCAGCCTGGTATATTTTCTGTTGTTATTTCAAACAAAAAGTGATGTTGTTCAGATAACCCCTTCGCCAACAACAACCGAAGAGTTAACGAAAGCAATTAAAGCGGTAGAACAAAATAGTTTTATACCACCAAAGGCGAAACAGGAAGCCATTAAAAACTTATATGATGATGCCGGCTATACTTTGAAAAATGGCCGCTGGGTGAAAGATACATCGAAAAAAGCACGGCAAAAAGTAGAGGAAAGCAAGCACTATGTAGATCCTACTACATCCGATACCACCTATGAACAATATTTGTTAAACCAGCGAAAGCTGGCTGAGCCGCAACGTGATGGCTGGTTCAAGAGCAATTGGAACAAGAAAGCGTTCGCCATTAATAAACAAAAGATAAATATGAAAGACGCAATTATTGACGGCTTTAAACATAACTTCCCCAAAGTGATGTTTGTTTTGCTGCCACTTTTTGCTTTAATATTAATGGTAGCTTTTTACAAAAACAAGAAGTTTTATGTGGAACACCTTATATACGCTTTTCACCTGCATTGTTTCCTGTTTTTATTTTTGACTATTGTGATGCTCGTCAATTTATTAATTCCGACTAGCTGGATTGCGGTAAAAGGATGGTTCGTCTTTAGTGTATTTATAGCAATTATATGGTATGTCTATGCCTCCTTAAGGGTAGTTTATCACCGCAGCTGGTGGCGTACTATTTTTAAATTGATCGGAATTTATTTTATGTATTTCCTGTCTTTTATCCTCTGCATATCGTTACTCGTTTTGATCACGATATTTACTGCCGCGTAAATAACACTCATTCCTGGAATTTGTACAGACCAATGCGGATTGAATTTTAGTCGTGGTTGTTTAATTGGCAAATCGTTACGCTTATCAGCGCTTTTTGGGGGCCGTTAAATCACTTGAATTAATTTGCCGGAATAAATAATCGGCCAGGATTAAAATTTTAATTTTGATGGCTAATTCCCCCCGAAGGCATCAAGCGCTACTGTCGGTTTCCCGGTGCTGTCAAAAGCACCAAGGCCATAACCATTGGTATAGGATTCAGGTTCCCAGTAAAATACACCCAGGCCATTACCGCCGGATACAGCATTTACTTTGGAAATAATATCGGTTAAAAAAGCCCTGCTATCAGTAGCGTCCGAAGCCTGCATACCCACTTCAACCACCATACAAGGTGTTGAATACCGCGATACCATATCATTTATATTTGCCAGGCATTGGGTATCCAGCGTGGTGTAGTTAGTTGTTGACGGATAAAGGGACATGCCGATAATATCCCAGGATGCGCCGTTGGCTTTTAGCCCATCAAACATCCAGCGGAACAGCGCATTATCATACCCGTTTGAAATATGTACAATCACTTTAGTAGCAGTACTTACTGATTTGACCGCCTGGTAACCGCTTTTCACCAAAGCCGCGAAATTTGCCATTTGAGTTGATGCTCTTCCATCTTCCCATAGCATGCCATCGTTGGTTTCATTACCGATCTGTACCCATTCAGGTGTAATGCCATTACTTTTCAGCGTGGTCATCACGCCTGATGTATAGGTAGACAAAGTTGTCACTAAAGTTGGAAAATCCAATGAAGCCCAGGCAACAGGTTTAGCCTGGTGCCCCGGATCGGCCCAAACATCACTGTAATGAAAATCGATCATTATTTTCAGCCCTGCATTTTTAGCACGGATTGCTTTGGCCACTAAGTCGGCGGTATTGCACCATCCGTCCGACGGGTTTACCCACGCCCGTAACCTGATGGAATTAAAGCCAAGGCTTTTCATCAAAGCAAAAAGTTCTTTCTGATTCCCATTTTTATCATAAAACTTCACGCCGGTCGACTCAAATTGGGTAACCCAGCTAATGTCAGCCCCTTTTGCAAAGGATGATGACACGGCAGGTGGTGTATAAGGGGGAGTTGGCGTAGGTGTGGGCGCAGTACTTTTATTTGAACAGGATAAAATAGAAACCAACAAAATCAGGCAATAAACTGGCAACACTTTTTTCATAAAGGGGAGTTATAATTGGTATACCCTAAAAGGGGCATAACAAATATAAAGAGCATTTCTTTAAAATAAAATGTTTATATGACATTTTTTATTTAAACCTGTTTCGCAGAAAATAGTGCGGATATAGAAAAAACCGCTGACAAGGTTTTGTCAGTGACAAAATCTTGTCAGCGGTTAAGTTGTTAATTATCAACCTTGTAGCGCTTTGTAGCGGTATGTAGCATTTGTAGCGCTACAACTACAAGCTTCCTAAAGTTTTCCCGCTCTATCTGGTATTAAATTGGATTTATAATTAAACGTTAGTACCTGGTCTCCTATCATTAATTTAAATTCGCCTGGTTCGGTTACGGTTTTGCTCAAATCGTTCACAAAAGCAAGATCTTTCGCGGTAATTTTAAAGGTTACCGTTTTTGTTTCACCGGGTTGAAGGTTAACTTTATCAAAAGCCCTCAGGCGTTTAAAATCAGGTGCGATACTTGCGTATGATTGGGCGGTGTACAATAAGACTGATTCTTTACCCTCACGCTGACCTGTGTTTTTTACATCTACCGTTACGGTTAGGGTTTCATTCTCTTTTAACTCAGGCTTGCTGAGGTGCAGGTTGCTGTAAGCAAAAGTTGTATAACTTAAGCCAAAGCCAAATTCATATAGCGGGTTATAACCATGACTATCGTCAGAATTGCCATTCTCTAAATTTTTTCGGTAGTAGTTAACCAAAGCATTCGCATAACGCGGATAGGTTACGGGCAGCTTGCCTGAAGGGTTGGCATCGCCAAACAAGATATTAGCCAGGGCATCGCCGCCTTCATTGCCGTTGAAATAGGTCATTAACGTCGCATTTGAATGGCTTTCAGCTTCAGTTACAATACGGGGACGGCCTTCTGCCAAAACCAGGATAACCGGCTTACCTGTTTTAGCCAGCTCATTAGCCAGGTCAGTTTGTGCCCGTGGCAGGTTCAGGTCGTCAATATTACCAACGTTTTCGGTATAGGATAGCTCACCCAGGCAAAGAACAATCACGTCGGCATTTTTCGCAGCATTTACAACAGCGTCTATGTTCAGCAAGCTGTCAACAGTAGCACCGGGCTCATACCTTACATTTTCTTTGCCGATTTTTTGCCGGATAGCTTTTAAAATAGTGTTTTTGTTTGCCGCAAAAGCGTCGGCCTGCTCACCCTGCCAGGTATAGCTCCAGCCGCCATCCAGTGAACGCATGGTATTGGCCGTTGGGCCTGTCACCAGTACTTTCAAGTCCTTTTTAAGAGGAAGGATATTATTTTTATTCTTTAACAAAGTTATCGCTTCTGATGCGGCTTGCAGACTCACGTTTTTAAACTCATCAGAACCAAATTTCGGATAGTCATCCGGATTACCAACCGGGTGCTCAAATAACCCCAGTTCGTATTTAACTTTTAAGATCCGGTGAACAGCTTCGTTGATCCGGCTCATCGGTACTTTGCCTTCATGTACAAGCTCTATCAGGTAGTTATAAAAGCTGTATTCATAAGGCACCATGCTCATATCTACTCCGGCATTTACCGCTATCATTACCGCATCCTTTTGGGTTGCAGCAATGTGGTGGCGGTCATGCAGGTATTCAATATCTCTCCAGTCGGTAACAGCAATCCCGTCAAAATGCAACTCGCCGCGTAAAACATCTGTCAGCATATAATGGCTGGCATGGATCGGCACGCCATTGATCTCACCCGAATTGATCATCAGGGTCTTCGCCCCTGCTTTAACCGCTTCAGTAAATGGCGGTAAAAAGTATTCGCGCATATAACGGTCCGGAATCCAGGCCGGGGTTCGGTCTTTTCCGCTCAATGGGTCGCCATAACCCAAATAATGTTTCATACATGCAGCCACGTGGAATTTATCGCCAACATCGTTACCCTGGTAACCTTTAATAATGGAGGCACCCATGGTTTTTATCAGATAAGGATCTTCTCCAAAGGTTTCATAGATCCGCGGCCAAAGCGCACTTTTACCCAAGTCCAATACCGGGGAATAATTCCACGGAATATAACTTGCACGGGTTTCATAAGCAGTGATGGTGCCTGCTGTATAGGCAATATCTTTATTAAAGGTAGCCGCCATTGCAATTTCCTGCGGAAAAAGTGTACTGCCAACAGTATAGGTTACCCCGTGGATAGCGTCAATCCCATAAATAATCGGAATCTTTAAGCGGTCTTTACCCGCCTCTGCCTGAATAGCCGAAATAACTTCGTACCAATGTTTACGTTCGTAGGCATGTCCGCTAACGTTCAAAATAGAACCGACATGGTACTTTAAAATTGCCTCTTTTATTTTTGCAGGGTCAATCTCGTGTACACCGTTGGTCGTGGTTGAAACCACATCAGAGGTCACTTCGGTCATTTGCCCTACTTTTTCTTCAAGGGTCATTTTTGCAATCAGGGCATCTACCTTTTTGTCGGTTTCGTTAACTGTTTTTTGAGCTTGTGCCGAAAGGCACAGCAAATTTAAAAACAGGAAAGAGGTGATCATAAATATCCGTCTCATAATTGGTTGGTTTGAGCAATAAAAGTTTGTTATATATAAATTGGTTTTATTAAAATTATGGTTTTAGGTTACTTTGCAATGCTTCCAGGGCATTGGCCAGGTAAGCCAGCGGAGCATTCCAGTTGATGGCGATCTCGTTGACAGCATAAGCCTGTTCATCATCAATATAAGCTTCATCCGGAATGGTTGAAGGCACTTTGATATGATCCTGCATACCCGGATTTGGCCCACCTACCAGCAAACCCGGAATTGGTTCAGCAATTCCATCTGATGAGGAAGGCCTGTGGTGTGGATGCATGGATGTTTTACTTCCATACCCGGTTACATAAGAGTAACCGGTACCGTTCCGGCCTAACATATAATCCAGATTAGCTAATGCAAAACGAAGGTATTTGGAATCATTCGAAAGCTTATATGCCTGTATTAACGCCACACCCTGGTTAGCTGCTACTGAATTGCTGCCCCAAATAAAGTTACGGGTCGATTTATCCATTACTGTTTCATAAGCCGTTCCATCTGCGCCATTAATCAAACTATCGGCAAATGCGAGTAATCTTTTTTTCAATCCGGGCAACTCTTTCCTGACACCGGCACTGGCTGTACTTGTATTTTTCAACAAAGCATAATAACCCAATAATCTTACCTGGTTCCATGCAGGAAGCGGCATCCTGTTGTCAGCCATTAAATCAATGCCCGCAAAATAGCGATCATCTCCCGTGGTAACATACAGTTCAGATGCGGCCCAAATAAATTCATCAGCAAAATCGCGGTTGCCATAGCCGCCAGTGGTAATTTTAGGGCTGTGTGTTTGGTTCATTTCTTCCTGGTTGTAAACTACCTTCGGATTTGCAGCCGCCCATTGCCAGGCCTTATCTGCGGCTTTTATACACGAGTCCGCCAAGCCAGGCAATTCTCCCGGAAATTTCACGAATATCCTGCTTGCCTGCGCCATTACTGCCGCAAAATCTAACGTGGCCGCGGTACCTTTTTGTACCACATAACGGGGCGCTAATGCTTTATCAGGCATTTCAAATTTATCAAATGCGGCGTTGGTCAACTTGTGGTAAACACCGCCATCATTTGGGTCTTGCATCGTAAGCATCCAGCGGAGATTCCATAGCACCTCATTTAAGACGTCCGGTATATGATTACCAGTTTCAGGGATATTCAGTTTAACAGTCTTCATGTATTCCGGAAAATCCTCATACAATGAAAGCAGGGTACTGGTACTGATGCCGCTGTTTACGATGTATTTATTATAATCGCCTGCGTCATACCAGCCACGCGGTGATGAAATGATGGTTCCTACAGGGCGTTTACCCGTTGCGGCTGAAGGATGAACAATAACATTGGTATCCGGGTGACCTTCTGCCCTGCTCCATTTGCCTGCATATTTTTCATTAAGCTGTTCGGAAGCACGCATATAATAGTATGCCTTGATGGAGGCACCTGCAACGCCTTTTAACACTGTTTGTTTTATTTCAAAGGGATAAGAATAACCCGCACCCGGCACAAAGAGCAGGTATTTACCTGGTTGATGATAAATGCTAAAATCAGCTATCAACGTTTTATTCCCGGCGAAGTCAGGCTTCACTGACAGCTTTAAAGATCCACTAAAAACAGTTTTCTTTTCCGGGGTCCGGATATAAAAAACACTGTCCCTGCCACCTAAAACGACAGCAATTTTTTGGGCATCAGGGTAAAAACCAATTTGGTTAAGCCTGATTGACGATGCGCCATTTTGAGCGACTTGCTGGGCTGATGATTTCTGAAAAAAACTGAGTGTTGTCAGTAAAATTAAAAGGCAAGGCCTTAAACGGTATTTCGGCGAATAGGTACTACTCATATACAAAAGCAGGCAAACAGAAACCTGCCTATAAATATATGTGTATCCTTTACAATAAGTATAATACTAAACCGACAAAATATTTTAACAAATCATGATATTATAAT
>NZ_CAIWNH010000471.1 GCF_903913935.1 uncultured Mucilaginibacter sp. | reverse complement strand
GTGACTGCTCAATATCAGCTGTTTTAGACGGCCCTGCAATGAATGTGCTGAAGCCGTAGTCCTCATTGCCAATCTTTTTGTAAGCATCATGCATGGTGGCAACGATTTCTTCCTTTTTGAGGATCACAGCCAGATGCTGGCAGATAAAGGGCACAACCCTTTGGTTTAGTAAATCGCCTTTTACCCAAACTGCACCATTTTCGGCAACACCTAAGTCAGCGCCGATAACAGCGAGTTCAATATCCTGTAAATCGTGTGGCAGGCCCTGATAATTGTTTATCAGCTCGGTACAATCACTCATTTCAGAAAAAGTACTTATAACCCGGTCACCGGGGTTTGTGGTCTGTTTAATATAAGCTTTAACGTCATCAAAGCTGTTTATTTCAATAGCTTTCCCCCCAATTGAGGTGAGTACGCCAATGAATTTTTCGATATGATTTCCCGTAGCCCCCTTTAGAAAATCAATATCAGGCAAGTCGACCTTTGTGGGTTGATTTGCCGCTACGGCTGCCAATATTTTTTCTCTGCTGCTCATTACTTGCCGTTTTTGATTTTAGCGTACCACTCTCCAAATGACTCTTTTGGCGGTTCGGGCATGTCGCGGTGTTTATACCATGGATTAAATTTGTTGTTTACAGCAAACGGTGCATGCTTTAAAACCCATCTGCCGGCTTTGCCGCCAACATGATAAACCGAAGGAGTTGATAGCGTAAAACTCATCAAATGCATTGATGCTTTTTTTGCGGCGGTGGCATACCCGTTTTTCACAATTACCTGCCGCCATTTATACAATTGCTGGTGGATATCTATTTTTACCGGGCAAACGTTGGAGCACGACCCGCAAAGTGTTGACGCAAAAGGCAGGTCGGCATATTTTTCCATATCCAGGTTTGGTGCCAGGATAGAACCAATAGGGCCCGATATGGCATTGTGATAACTGTGTCCGCCGCTCCTGCGATAAACAGGGCAGGTGTTCATACATGCGCCGCAGCGGATACATTTTAATGAATTTCTAAAATCTTCGCGGCCTAATTGTACGGTGCGTCCATTGTCTACAATAATAATATGCATTTCCTGCCCGGGCCGGGGTTTACTGAAATGGCTGGAGTAGGTAGTTATGGGTTGCCCGGTAGCGCTGCGGGTAAGTAATCTTAAAAATACACCGAGATGTTTCCTTTTAGGGATGATCTTTTCAATACCCATACTGGCGATGTGGATGTCGGCCAGGTGCGCGCCCATATCTGCATTTCCTTCGTTTGTGCAAACGACAAATTCGCCGGTTTCTGCCACGGCAAAGTTCACTCCAGTTAGAGCGGCCCTTCTGGTTAAAAATGTTTCGCGTAAATGCTGCCTTGCGGTTTCTGTTAAAAACTGCGGATCAGCATTGCCTGCCGGGGTGCCGAGGTGCTGGTGAAATAGTTCGCCAATTTCTTCTTTCTTCTTGTGGATACAAGGTAAAACGATATGGCTTGGCGGTTCTTTTGCCAGTTGAACTATCCTTTCGCCCAGATCGGAATCTATAACATCAATTCCATTCTCTGCAAGAAATTCATTCAGATGGCATTCTTCAGTAAGCATCGATTTGCTTTTTACCATTTGTTTAACCTGTTTTGATTGCAACAGGCTAAGCACGATTTCATTATGTTCCTTAGCATCAGCCGCCCAATAGATTGTTATGCCATTTTTGGTGGCATTAGCTTCAAATTGCAGCAAGTAATTGCTTAGATCAGAGAGTACATTGTTTTTGATTTGCGAGGCAGTTTCCCTCAGGCTTTCCCATTCAGGTAATTGGTTAACGGCATTATCGCGTTTTTGCCGTATCCACCAAAGTGTTTCATCGTGCCAATCAACACGGTCTTCGTCCTCGTTAAAAATATCCGATAATGATGCATGATCTTTGACGTCGATATTCATAATTATCCTATTCTCCATTTAATATTTCAGCGATATGCAGTACCTTGACATTGCTTCCCTTCCTTTTCAATATGCCTTCCATATGCATCAGGCAGGACATATCAACCCCGGTTATGAATTCCGCACCATGCATTATATGATCATCCACCCGG
>NZ_CAIWNH010000470.1 GCF_903913935.1 uncultured Mucilaginibacter sp. | reverse complement strand
TCTAAGAAAAAATAATTTTTTCTTAGCGAAAAAAACAAAAAAAGCTTCGGGTATTTACTGGAGCTTTTTTGTTTTACCCTCCCGGCTTTCAGCATAAAAATTTAATTTTGCCTGCAAACCAGCACGCATGCCCCACTCTTTTCTTTCCATAAACAACATCACCGTTCGAAATTTAAAAAACACCCTGTTTACCGGTTTAAATTTCACGATAAAAAAAGGCGAGCATTGGGCGCTTATCGGCGAAAGCGGTTCGGGCAAAAGCGCTTTGTTGCATACCATAGCCGGCAGGTTCAATATTACGGGCGGTACGGTTATCCATTATTTTTTTGACGAATTTATAAAAGAACACGATCACCCGGAAACCCTGCTTACCTATCATCGGCTGGTGGCCCTGGTTGAACCCAAACATCATTTCAGGAACCTTTCCAATACCGCTGATTTTTATTACCAGCAACGCTACAACTCGTCCGATTCGGAGGATGCACTAACAGTTGAGCAATACCTGGCAACAGTAATCCCTGTACCTGGCAAACCTGTTTACTGGACATATGAAAAAACAACGGAGCTGCTAAAACTGGATGAACTGCTGCAAAAACAAATCATCAAACTATCAAACGGCGAAACCAAACGCTTGATGATCGCCGCCGCGCTGCTGAAAAACCCGGCGTTGTTATTGCTCGACAGCCCGCTAACCGGGCTTGACGTACAAACCCGGGCAGCTTTCAATGCGATTATCGATGAGATCATTGCATCTGGCATTACCTTAATTATGGCTACCTCCCCTTACGAGATCCCGGTAGCAATTACCCATGTGGCAGTGTTAAAAAATGGCGCCATCGTTCAAACACTGCCCAAAGAGCTGTTTAACGCCGACCTGTTTTTGCAGGATGATAAAGATGAAGTAGATAATAAGGAACTAAAAGCCTTATTAAATGAAGGCACAAACAAAATACCGTATCAATTCATCGTTAAGATGAATAAGGTACACATTCAATACGGCGAAAAGGTGATCCTTGATGGCATTAACTGGCAAATAACACCCGGCGAAAGATGGGCGCTGCTGGGTCCTAACGGTGCAGGGAAATCAACCTTATT
This sequence comes from uncultured Mucilaginibacter sp., assembly GCF_903913935.1. Classification (GTDB taxonomy): domain Bacteria; phylum Bacteroidota; class Bacteroidia; order Sphingobacteriales; family Sphingobacteriaceae; genus Mucilaginibacter. Next base: position 4,118 of record NZ_CAIWNH010000470.1, on the reverse strand, counting down.
GAGCTTGATCAATGGCGATAACCCACAGGCCTATGCCAATGATATTGTTTTGTTTGATAAAAAACGCGGTACCGGCGAAAGCATCTGGGACATTAAAAGCAAGATCGGCTTTGTATCGCCTGAATTACACCAATACTTCCCCACGGACAATAGCTGTTTGCAGGTAATTGAATCCGGCTATTACGATACCCTGGGCCTGTTCAGGCTTTCGCAAAAAACTAAAGCCGATACTGTACTGCGCTGGATGAAAGCTTTGGAAATTGATAAATATGCGCGGGTTTTATTAAAAAACATCCCGGCAAGCGCCCAACGCCTGTGCCTGCTGGCACGCGCCCTCATCAAAAACCCCGATCTGCTCATCTTCGACGAACCCTGCCAGGGCCTCGATGCGCACCAGCAGCACCATTTTAAAACCCTCGTAGATACCATTTGCAGCATAAGCAATGTAACCCTCATTTATGTAAGCCATTACCAGCAGGAAATACCGGAGAGTGTGACGAAGGTGTTGAGGTTGGAAAAGGGACTAATCGCCGGTTAGGTTGAAATTTTTCGGGTTTAAATATCTTGCTTTGCTGGAAAAGGTAAGCCAGGCCATTAAAAAAAGAACTAAAGCTGACGGCCAGAATGGCAATAATTCTTTTAGAAATGAATTTATTTCGAGTTTAAACTTGTCAGCGAATGATAGTTTTGGTTTATATATTACAATATCATTGTCAAGAAGGCCAACGTAACTCGGAGACTTATATTTAACAGGTTTTAGTTTATAAATAAAGACTTTATTGTCATATAGAATAAAATCCACTCCTTTAGACTGATTGCAAAAATCAATTACAGCAACCATTTCGTCATAACGGGCATTATTTGAAAACGCCACGCAAACACCAGTCGCAAAATCATTTGTTTTGAGAAGATTTGTTGTGCTGTATTTCATTTGATTCAAAGAGACATCATCCGTTCTGGTATCCCCTATTAATACAAGATCGGTATATTTTCTGAACGTAAAAACGTCAAATTTCTCTTTTCTAAACTTATTAAATTGATCCATGCCGTCTTTATTAAACCACGCTACAGGCAATAGTGTCAATTGTTGAAATTTACCAGTAAAGGCAAAATAACCGATACACATCAACGGTAAAAACAACAAGCTGATTAACCCGGGGAAATACAGTTTATGAAATATAGGCAAGCTCATGGTTTAATGGTTGATTAAAGTTAGCTTAAAATATTATAATGTCAACACAATAACACCTTTCACCTTTAACCTTTCGCCTTTAACCTCCTTCATTGTATATTTGTACCATGAATACTGCCGATCTGTTGCAACGCGCTTTGCGGTTTGAATTTTTAAGCCAGGAAGAAGGCGTTTACCTCTATCATAATGCCTCTACGGCCGATTTGATGTATACCGCTAACGAACTGCGCAAGGTCCAGGTGCCGCATGGCAAGGTTACCTGGCAGATTGACCGTAACGTAAACACCACCAACGTTTGTATCGCCAATTGCAAGTTCTGTAACTTTTTCCGCCGTCCCGGTCACGAGGAAGCTTACATTACCGATATTGAAACGTATAAACAAAAAATTGAAGAAACTTTCCGCCTTGGTGGCGACCAGCTTTTATTACAGGGCGGCCATCACCCGGACCTTGGCTTAAAGTTTTATGCAGATACTTTCAGGGCTTTAAAAGAACTATACCCTACCCTCAAATTGCATTCATTAGGCCCGCCGGAAATTGCGCACGTGGCCAAACTGGAAGGAATGAGCCATATTGATGTGTTGCGGGAACTGAAAGCCGCCGGACTTGATTCATTACCTGGCGCAGGTGCGGAAATATTGAACGACCGCGTACGAAGGTTGATCAGCAAAGGCAAATGCGGTGGCCAGGAATGGCTGGATGTGATGCGCGCCGCGCACAAACTCAACCTGCCATCATCCGCCACCATGATGTTTGGCCATATCGAAACTATTGAAGAACGGTTTGAACATTTGGTATGGATTCGCCAGGTACAATCCGAAAAACCGGAAGGCGCATACGGCTTTATAGCCTTTATTCCATGGCCGTTCCAGGATGACGGTACGCTGCTGCGTAAAGTGCGCGGCATCACCAACAATGTTACCGGCGATGAATATATCCGGATGATCGCGCTGAGCCGGATCATGCTGCCCAATATCAAAAACATCCAGGCCTCCTGGCTTACCGTTGGCAAACCGGTGGCACAACTGTGCCTCCATGCAGGCGCTAATGATTTCGGCTCCATAATGATAGAGGAAAATGTGGTATCAGCCGCAGGAGCGCCTCATAGGTTTACAGCCAAAGGGATCCAGCAATCTATCATAGAAGCCGGTTTTGAACCCCAGCTCCGCACCCAAAAATATGAATGGCGCCAAATGCCGGTTGAAATTGAGGAACAGGTGATTAATTATTAGGGAAGTCCGAAAGTCGTCAGAACCTGAATTTATCGAATTTACGAATTGCCAGAATTTTTCTGAATTGTTTAATTACGAGAATTCTATTAATTCTTTAATTCTATAAATTCGGGTTCACACAATTTTCTTTACTTTCGACCCTCAGAGTAAATGGAACACATCGAACAATACATAGAAGCTTTAATATTTGTTTCGGAACAAAGCATCCGGACGGAAGAGATCATCTATTGTCTGCAATCAGCCTTTGAACAGGATTTTACTGCTGATGAAATTAATCATTACATTGATACCGTCAGTAAAAGGTACCAGGACGAAAACTTCGCCATTGAACTCGTAAAACTAAGCAATGGCTACCAGTTTTTAACCAAGAAAAAATACCACCAGGTCATCAGCCTGCTGCAGGCCCAGCGCTCAAAAAAGAAGCTTACCCAGGCCGCGTTGGAAACCCTTGCTATCATTGCCTACAAACAACCGGTAACTAAAACAGACGTTGAACAAATACGCGGCGTAAACTGCGATTATTCAGTCCAAAAACTACTCGAAAAAGAGCTGATTTCTATTGTCGGCAAGTCCGATGCCCTTGGCAAACCTATCCTTTATGGTACCAGCCCGATTTTTATGGATTATTTCGGCATCAACGATATCAGCGAACTACCTCAAATAAAGGATTTTACAGACAACAGCCAATCAATTGGCGATCAGTCAGAATAATTAAAAAAGTTTTAATTTATTTTTTTAAAATCTTGTTTTTACTGAAAATGATTTTGATTATTTTTACTAATAAATAGATGAAGTAAATAAAAAAAGTTTGTTTGCATTTTAAACGCATTTATTTATAATTGGGAAAATTTTTATTAAATATTCATAGCAATGGGAACTCCAAAAAAACCTGTAAACAAGAAGGTCGATTCTAAAAACACGGGCGAGGATGAAGATGATGATGATAGCACACTTGATCAAAAACCGAAAAAGAAGATTGATGATGATGATGATGATTTCGACGGGCCTTTAGATGATCTGGGGTACGAGAATTTTGACGATTTCGACGACGACGACGATTATTAACTATTTAATTCATACATGCTAATGTAAAGCATTCAGATTATGCCTCTGGATGCTTTTTTTTATCTATCAAAAACACTCCGGCGAGCAGATGACCATAAGCGAAGTAAACAATAAATCAACCCAAAAGGCCTTTTTAGATTTAGCACGCATCATTTATAAAAATGACAAAGTTTGGGTTTGTCCGCTCGACAATGACATAGAAGCAGTGTTCGACCCTGAGAAAAACAATTTCCACAAAAACGGAAAATCCATCCGCTGGATCCTGTCAGATGAAAATGGAAAACTGATCGGACGTATTGGCGCATTCATCAATAATAAAAAAGCTTACAACTACGACCAGCCCACCGGAGGAATTGGTTTTTTTGAATGTATAAACAATGAAGCTGCTGCTTTCCTGTTGTTTGATACCGCAAAAAAATGGCTTACTCAAAATGGCATGAAAGCCATGGACGGCCCTATTAACTTTGGGGAAAACGATACATTTTGGGGCCTGCTGGTTGAGGGATTCACCCATCCCTCCTATGGCATGAATTATAATCCGCCTTATTACCGCACGTTTTTTGAAAATTATGGCTTTACAACGCTTTATACACAGATCACCAATCACCTGGAGGTGTATAAACCATTTC
>NZ_CAIWNH010000469.1 GCF_903913935.1 uncultured Mucilaginibacter sp. | reverse complement strand
CCGTCAGACAAAGGGGTTTATTATTGTTATGCGAATGACGCATCTTCCAATATTCTCCTTAATTCAACAGCAAAACTAAGCAAAGATGAGGTATATCAAAGCCCGTTAACAACCATTCCATACAGTTCCGAAAAATTGGAAGTTACCTATTCAGTACTTGTCAGGCAATACGCCTTAACCGGCGATGCTTATCAATTTTACCTGAACATCCAGAAAAACACGGAACAGTTGGGAAGTATTTTTGACGCGGAGCCATCGCAGCTTCAAGGTAACATCCATAATATTGCAGACGCCGGCGAGGCCGTTATAGGTTATATATCCATCACTAATGTTCAGTCAAAAAGAATATTTTTAACCAGCGAGATCGTCCCGATAAATACCACGACAAGCTACCCCTACGACTGCGAACAGGATACCGCCTTATACCGTAATAAGCAAGGCTACAATGATGTGCAAAACATTTTAATAAACCAGCCGGTTACAGATCTTCCTACCCGGGCATTATTTACGCCAACAGGCTCTATTTATGGTTTCTTGTACAGTACCCCTGATTGTACAGATTGTACGCTCAGGGGGACAACTAAAGTGCCATCTTTTTGGAAATGATGAGCCCGCACGCTTTTACTGCATTATAAACATTTTATAAATGCTTCCTGCATTTTATCAATTTCAATGGGCTTGTGTAAAAAACTCTTGAACAGGCTGACATGCTCCTCCTTTGTTTCGGCAGTAACGTCGGCGGTTAGGGCAAATATTGGCGTCTTATTATTCATGTTCCCGTTCTGATGAATATTCCAGCTGGCCTCATAGCCATCCATTTCAGGCATGTGTTTATCCATTAAAACAAAATCATACAACTTTAATTTAGATTTTTCTACTGCTTCCACACCATTTTTCGCATGATCCGGGTTCATTTTCCAGTTTGAAAGCAACTTCCGGATCAGCATAGCGTTGATCATATTGTCTTCAGCAAGCAAAACAGTTTTTCCGGTTAATAAGTCAAGCCGTTTTTCAATTACTTTTATTGGGGCTGCGGCTCTTTTTAATTTGAGATCAAAATAAAAAACAGATCCTTTGCCGGTTTGGCTGCTTACATTGATGGTGCTGCCATGCAATTCAACCAGTTTTTTGACAATAGCCAGCCCTAGTCCTGTGCCGCCCTGTTTGCGGGTAGTAATGGTTTGAGGTTGGAAAAAACTATCAAAAATATTCTCCAGGTACTGGCTTTCAATTCCTGTCCCGTTGTCCTGAACTTCAAAAAGTAAGTGATCGAAGCAACCGTCAGTGCCCGACTTTTTAACCGAGATAGTTACCAGCCCGCCTTCAGTGAATTTAATGGCATTGGTTACCAGGTTTCCTATTATCTGGGATGCTTTGGTTTCATCCAGTTCATAGTGGTCATAAACCTCCTGGTCTATGTTCAGGACTAATTGGTTCCCTTTTTCAACGGCCAAACCCTCATAGGTGTTTTTTATATTTCCGAGCAGTTTTTTCAAATCGGCATGTCGCAATTCAAGCTGTGCTTTGCCAGCATCCAGTTTGGTGAAATCAAGGAAATCATTGATGACAAGCAATAAATTGTTGGATGAAAATTTAAGGGTATCAACAAGTTGTTTTTGTTCGTTATTAACTTTATCGCTTAATAACGAGGCAATTGTAATTACCGCGTTTAAGGGCGTCCTGATCTCGTGGCTCATGGTCGACAGGAAATCCTGTTTTACACGCGCCGTTTGTTCAGCAATGTCTTTTTTCTTTATGATCTCTGCTTTTTGAAGCTGTGCCTCTTTTTCATTGGTGGCCATTTGAGTTATCAACTCATAATTTTCAATGATCTTAGGGGTTTGGGTATTAATTACACTGTCTTTTTCTTTATGATATAGCTCCAGGTAATGAAGGGCATTCACAGGGTCGCACTCCAATTTAAATAGCTGGTAGAATAAAAAACAGCATTTGTATTTTACCATTACGATGTTATGCGTCGTACTGAAATCAAGCCCTTTGGTTAATACTTCTTTTGCTTTTTGTAAAAGCCCCATCTGAAGATAAAGGTAACCGAGTTTATGATAGGCCATTCCCTGGCCAAGTGTCTCGCCCATGTCAAGGTGGATATCCATTGCGGCTTTAAAATCAACTTCAGCCTGCTGATAATTTTTCCGGGCCATGTTAACTTTTCCCCTGCCATATAAACTAAAAGCGAGGCCCCTGATGTCGCCGGTTTTTCTTTTAATATTGATAGCCCGCTCAATCAGTTCTGCGGCCTTTTGAATATTGTTGCGTTTAATATATATTCCCGAGAGATTATTGTATGCATTTGACTCCAGGTTTAGATCGCCTGCTTGCTGGCCGGCAGCTATGGCATCTTCATATGTTTTAACCGCGTTTTTTTCGTCGCCAAAATATTCGTAAATCATACCAAGCGATTTATGTGCCCTCGACAAATTATGACAATCATTAAACTTTCTGTATATGGTGATGCAATCTACCAGGTTCACCAACCCTAAATGAAAATTGTTGGTTTTATAATAAACTCCGGCAATATTATACTTAGCATCAGCAATACCTTTTTCGTCATTCAATTCTTTGTAATACCTGATCGCTGCGGTGGCTGTATGCAGGGCATTGTCATAATCACCCATGATCATAGAAAAGAGCGAAATGCGGCTGAGGCTCTTTGCCACAAGTTCCGTATCTTTTAATTTCCTGCTCATTGAAAGCGCTTTTTGCGCATATTCAATACTTCGCTTTAAATTATTGGTACGGCATGCATAGGCCTCGTTGAGGAGCGCTATAATTGGTAACCTGCTTTCCTCAATTTCAGGCGCCATATTAAATGTTATACTCATTGTAATGTAGGATCGGGCGTTTATACGTGTAATTATTACAGTTGTTGCCGTTTTATATCAATTTTTATAATTAGTTAAGCAAAAAATAAATAGTTATATTATATAATAACCCTGTTTTTATAATAGTGTTAACTATTATTTAGCATTGTATTTATTGTGAAAGGGTGATTTGGTTGGTGGTTATTATTTAAAGTTAACTATTCAATTGAGGATTAAGTTTTTGGCTGGCAGGAATCTGGATGTTGATGACGAAATGTTATGTTTTTATGAAGACTATTTCAATGATAATTCAACGTTGAAACTTTAATGGTCCTTTTTTGTTAATACCACCATGCAGCCCATAAATGGTTATGATTGGCTGATAAACTATAAAATGTCATGAAACTTAAATTTTTGTTACCACTGGTACTGCTTGCGGCAGCAATTAGCCAGGGCTGTGTAAGCAATAAAAAGTATGCGGAATTACAAATAAATTACAATCGGTCGTTGGATACCAATAGTAAATTAAAACAAAGCTGGCAAACTACGCAGCAGGAACTTGCTGTTTCAAGAAACCAGGTGGAAAATTTGCAGCAACAAATTGACTTGGCAAAGGCCAATGCAGCTGGTTTACAGGATGCCTTAAACAAATGTTTGGCAGGAAGTAACCAGGGTAATGTAAACATTGCCAAACTTGCTGACCAAATTACCGCTTCTGATAAATACATCCAGCACCTTGTTAATCTCAAAAATAAAAGTGATTCGCTTAATCTGATCCTGACGACGAATCTTACCCGCTCATTAACGTCGGATGAAATGAGAGACGTTAATATTAAAGTATTGAAAGGGGTAGTGTATATATCCCTTTCAGATAATATGCTTTATAAATCAGGTAGTTACCAAATTTCAGATAAGGCTGGGGCAACGCTCAGCAAAATCGCCAAGATCATTAATGATTATGCTACTTATGATGTGCTGATTGAAGGTAATACCGACAATGTACCGATAGCACAAACCAATATCCGCAACAACTGGGATTTGAGTGCGTTAAGGGCATCGTCTGTTGTGCAGGCCCTGCAAAATACCTACAATGTTGATCCCAAACGTTTAACAGCAGGCGGGCGGGGCGAATATAATCCTGTGGCGAACAATAGCAGCGACATGGGTAAATCGCAAAATCGCCGCACCGAGATTATTATCACACCAAAATTAGACCAGTTTATGACGCTTATCGG
>NZ_CAIWNH010000468.1 GCF_903913935.1 uncultured Mucilaginibacter sp. | reverse complement strand
GAGGATCATTTATTGTACGATCTCATTTATAATCCTGAAAAAACACTGTTTTTAGAAAAAGGCGAACAAAAAGGCGCCACAATAAAAAATGGATACGAAATGCTGATATTGCAGGCCGAAAAGAGTTGGGAAATATGGACGCAAAAAGAAATATATCCATGAGGTGCGCTGCGGTATTTTTAATAGCCTTGTTTTGCCTTGCTTCATGTAGCGGCAACAATAGTTATTCGCCGAAACCAAGGGGGTATTACCGCATTATTTTCCCTAAAAAAGAATACCAGCAGTATACCGGCGGTTGCCCCATCATGTTCGACTACCCCAAATATGCGAAGATAGAACCTGACAGAAACCCCGATGCGAAGCCCTGCTGGATGAACATCCAGTTTACGCAGTTTAACGGAACACTTCATTTAAGCTACGAGCCTATCAGATCAAAAAAGGAATTTGATAAACTGGTGGAGGACGCGCACAAGCTCAGCTTTAAACATACCGTAAAGGCTACCGGTATTGATGCCGGGGTAATCTCGTACCCGGAGCAAAAAGTTTATGGCATTTATTACACGATAGACGGCAATGCGGCATCATCCGTACAATTCTTTTTAACCGACAGTACCAAAAACTATATCCGCGGCGCGCTTTATTTTAATACCGAGCCGCGGCTCGACTCGATACAGCCGGTATTAACCTTTGTAAAGCAGGATGTGAATGTGATGATCAAAAGTTTCAGGTGGAAGTAGGTTAGAGAATAGAGGCTGGAGATTAGAGATTAGGCTCATATAAAATATTTAATCATGCGAAGAAGCTTCTATTTTTTACTGTTTTTGGTTATCGCTTTTAATTCAAAAGCCCAGGTTCAGTTCCCGGCCATTGATGTGCAGCATTATACTTTTGCCATACAATTAAATGATGCTAACGATACTATAAAAGGCAAAGCAGTTGTTGAGCTTAAATTTTTAAAAGATGTAAATTCCTTCAGTCTTAACCTGGTTAAAACAAAAAAATCGGGCAAGGGCATGCGGGTATCATCAGTTTATGAGGCCGGCCATAAATTATCGTTTAACCAGGACAGCGATCTGTTAATTATCAAAACCCCTGCAAAAGCCAATAGCCAGCACAGTTATAAAATTACTTATGCCGGCATCCCTGAAGATGGTTTGATCATTTCAACAAATGAATTTGGACACCGTACTTTTTTTGGCGACAACTGGCCTGATCGCGCGCAAAACTGGCTGCCCTGTGCTGATTACCCGGCAGATAAGGCAAGGGTAGATTTTATTGTTACCGCTCCAGATCATTACCAGGTTATTGCCAACGGCCTTAAAACTCTTGAAACCGTTTTGCCGGGACATTTTAAGCTGACCCACTGGAGTGAAAGTTCAGCGCTGCCTACAAAAGTAATGGTGATAGGCGTGGCTGATTTTGCCGTTGATCATCCTGCGGACATTGGCAATATCCCCTTATACACCTATGTGTTCCCTGAAAGTAAAGAAGCCGGCTTCAAAAGCTACCAGGTGGCTAAAGAGATCCTGCCTTATTACATAAAAATGATTGGCCCATATGCTTATGAAAAACTGACCAATGTGCAATCAAAAACCATTTTCGGCGGGATGGAAAACGCCAGTGCCATATTTTATTTTGAAAACTCCGTTACCAGCAAAGGCATTGAAGAATTAATGGCCCACGAGATAGCCCACCAATGGTTTGGTGATGCAGCCAGCGAAAAAAGCTTTGCCCATTTATGGCTGAGCGAGGGGTTCGCCACCTACATGACCAACCTGTATCTCGAAAATAAATATGGCACGGACACTTTAAAGGCACGGTTAAGGGCCGACAGAACTACTGTTTTAAAGTTTGAAAAAAGGCGGCTTACACCTGTTGTGGATATCGCTGTAAAAAACAACTTTATGCAAATGCTGAATGCCAATAGCTATCAAAAAGGCGGCTGGGTATTGCACATGCTCCGCAGAAAATTGGGTGATACCATATTTTGGAAAGGCATCCGCAACTACTATGCGCAATATAAAAACAGCAATGCCAATACCGATGACCTTTGCAAGGTAATGGAAAAAGCGAGCGGCCAAGACCTGCAGCAGTTTTTTAAGCAATGGCTGTATACGGCCGGGCATCCGCAGTTAAATATTACCTGGAAATACAATGAAAGTAAAAAGGTGGTTGAAATGACTATCACCCAAAAACAAAACACTTTATTCGAATTTCCTTTAGCGGTTTCAATAGACGGCAAAACCAGGATACTCGACATAAAAAACAAGGCCGTTAATGCAGTTTTCCCTTCAAAAGAAAAACCAAAGGCCATAATAGCCGATCCTGATGTGAATTTACTGGCCGGGTTTGAGGTTGGGGAAAGCCAATAGGTCGGTAGCGTTCCATTTTACCACCCGAAACAGGCGGAACGCTTTGAAACACGCTCATTGTCACGTTGTTTAGTTAGCGGCTACATACCACGGACATATGGGAGGGGGTATCTATGTCAAATTTCCATTCACATTCATGGGTGCTAACCGCTATTATTTGCGTACCCACTACAGTTACTTTATAAAATGGGTTTGAATTGGTAAAAAAAGCGAGCCAGATCAGTTTTTCTTGTGTCAAATTCATGACGCCGACAAACCCATCTCCGCCATAGCTCGCTTCGCCACAAACAACTTTTATGGAATGCGCTTCATCAATATATTCATCTGAAATCGAACAGCTGACCCACGCTAATTTGCCTTCTTTTTCTAGTTTATCAACTGAGGTAATGGACGACACTTGTATTTTATATTCTTTTGGTCTATTCCGAGACACTTGAACGTCACAAAGTTGTATTGTATGATCAGAATATATAATTCCATCTATCAATGGACATTCTAAATGTTCTATAAAATCTACTATTTCTTTCATTATTTTTTCGTTGTTAGTTATGATTTACCCCCGCTCTGTCAAGCGGCACGCTTAACAGCCGTACCTCCGCTTATAAAATGAACTTTTCTGTCAACCCAGCCTTATAATTACAACCCTCCCTGCCCCCGGTACAATTTCACAGGCTTGTCCAGTTTCAGCTTAATAACAGTGATGTATTTATCCTGAGCGCCTTCTGGTAGGTTGATATAAACCAGCCCCGGTACCGGGCTCCACGATATTTTACCCACTACCTTGTGGGTTAGCTTTGCCCCATTGCCCAATACGGTGATGTCTTCAATTTTATTGTCGAGCCCTTTAAGCATGATTTGTCCGCTTGTTTTGGCATGAACAAATAAATACAACGTAGTTGAATCCTTTGACAAAGTAGTAGGACCGTAAAAATGTCCTTGTGGTATGCCCGCAACGGTATTAAAAACAGCCTCCCCGTTTCTTTTATTCCAGGCGCCCAATTCTTTTAATACATTGATTTCTTCATCAGGAATGGTACCGTCTTCCTTCGGGCCGATATCCAACAACAGGTTGCCACCGTTTGAAACAGCGTCCGCAAAAATGGATATGATCTCGTAAGGCGTTTTCCAGTTCTGGTCATGTTGCTGGTAGCCCCAGTTGTCGTTCACCGTCATGCAAAGTTCCCACCAGTTATAAGGCGGCCGCGTAACCGGGAAGTTTTGCTCTGGCGTGGTATAATCGCCATAGCCCTGCAAGCGACCGTTAATTATTGCGGAAGGATTTTTGGAGAGGATAATATGCCTTACTTTTTCCGCCTCCCATTCTTCGGCGCTGTGTTCCCAGTCGCCATCAAACCACCACAGGTCGGGGTTAAATTTATCGCCGATCTCTTTGATCTGTCCCTGGAAAAATGACCGGAACCTATTCCAACGCGCATAATCATTTTGTGCGTCGTAACGCGAGCTATCCTTTAAAAAACCGGGGTAATCCGGGTACGACCAATCGATCAGCGAAAAATAGGCCCCGCATTTGATATCCCGTTTGCGCAGTTCTTCAAAAAACGGTTTGATCATATCCATTTTTGCCGGCGAAGCTTTTACAATGCTCAGGTTATCCATTTTGGTATCATACATTGCTACACCATCATGGTGTTTGGTGGTGATGACGGCGTACCTTGCGCCACTCTCTTTGATCAGGTCGGCCCAAAACGCAGGGTCGTATTTTTTCAGGGTAAAGCCGCTGATCTGTTTCATATAATCAGCATAGCTGATCTTTTTATTATGAAAACTCCATGATTCATCAATGCCATTTACCGAGTAAATGCCGGCATGGATAAAGATACCCAGCTTGGCATCCTGGAACCATTGCATTTTACCTGCGATGGTTTTAGGGTCGATTTTATTTTGCGCGTTGCAATAAAATGTGGTGCAATAAAAAAAGCAAAAAAATAGAAGGAGTCTTTTGGTCATTTTAGTTGAAAATTGAATTTACGTTACCTGAGTTATTTGATAAGGGTGTTTTTGAGGACATAACATAGCAACAACAATTGCGGCCGGGATGGGCGTGGCTTTCACTTTTTCTCATGATTTAACGGTCAGTTTACGAGGGCAAGTTAACGATATTTCCATAAAATAATACATTAGCAAAACGCCCGATATTTCGACATCAAGGCACCTGTTTTAAAGGTGAACGCATCTCTTTACACCCCGATGAATTAATATTGGCTTAAATTGCGTACTTTTGTGGGCTTTTCGAGAAAGGCCTATTATGTTAGAAAAATTAGAAGCCATATACCAACGCTGGAAAGATGTTGAAGCCGAATTAAGCAGCCCTGATGCCATGGCTGACATGAAACGCTTTGCCCAGCTGAATAAAGAATATAAAGATCTTGCCAAAATTGTTGACGAGTACAATATCTACCGCAACATTATGAGCAATATTGACAGCAATAAAGAAATTTTAGCGACCGAAAAGGACGAGGAATTCCGCGAGATGGCGAAAGCCGAGCTGGACGAATTGCTGGTAAAGCAGGACGAGATGGAAGAAGTGATCCGCCTGATGCTGATCCCTAAAGATCCTGAAGATTCCAAAAACGCGATCATCGAGATCCGCGGCGGAACCGGCGGCGATGAAGCTGCCCTGTTTGCCGGCGACCTGTACCGCATGTACATGCGCTTTTGCGAAAAACGAGGATGGAAGACCGAATTGGTGGATTATACCGAAGGAACCTCAGGCGGTTATAAAGAAATTGTATTTAATGTAAATGCCGAAGATGCCTACGGTACGTTAAAATACGAATCGGGTGTACACCGGGTTCAACGCGTGCCTGATACCGAAACCCAGGGCCGGGTGCATACTTCTGCCGCCACCGTGGTGGTATTGCCTGAAGTGGATGAGTTTGATATCGACCTGCAGGTAAGTGATATCCGCAAGGATTTGTTTTGCGCATCAGGCCCGGGCGGGCAATCCGTAAACACTACGTACTCAGCGGTGCGGTTAACCCACCTTCCATCGGGTATTGTGGCGCAATGCCAGGATCAGAAATCGCAGTTAAAAAACTATGATAAGGCTTTGCAGGTTTTACGCTCAAGGGTGTACGAAATGGAATTGCAAAAGCACCTGGAAATAACCTCCAAAAAACGCAAAACCATGGTTTCCACAGGCGACAGGTCAGCGAAGGTACGTACCTATAATTATCCGCAGGGGCGTTTAACCGAGCACCGCATAGGCCTTACTATTTACAACCTGCCTGGCGTAATGAACGGCGATATCCTCGAGATCATGGAAGCGCTTCAGTTTGCCGAAAACGCGGAAAAACTGAAAGAAGGCACTACCGCATAGGTATTCATATTTTACCGGATCAAATAAATAAAAATAATAGCATTTACATGACTATTGTTTTTTATTTATTTAAACACCTTATTATCAAATATTTGCATCTTGTATTGCCTCTTAAGGCAGGTAAGCTATTTCCCTGTTCACTGGATTACGTTTATTGTAACCCCCTTTTCATCTTATTTTCATATAAGCCCTCTACTTTTGAATTTAAAATTAGCAAAATCTCATTTCCCCTGATTAAAGAGGTTTTATTGCGACGGTTTTTAAATAAAGGTTTATTGTTTCGCACTTTAATATCGAAAAGCGTATGTTAGCTATAAAAACACTATCACCCAAACCAGTTATTTTCAGGCGCACTGTACGGCTTATGGCTGACCAGTTTGAAATCAGCGTTGTTGGAAGTAACCCGCAATGGGCCGATGAACGTATTGACGACGCTATTGCCGAGATAAACCGGGTTGAAAAGCTATTAAGTACTTTTAGTGATGATAGTACCATAAACGAGATTAACCGTAACGCAGGCTTAAAGGCGGTAAAAGCAGATCCTGAAATTTTCAGGTTGATAGACCGCTCAGTGCAAATATCAGCACTAACCTATGGCGCATTTGATATTACTTACTATACGCCGGATAAAGAGGACTCAGATATTGAAAATACCCCTAATAAAACAGCTACCAAAGCAACAATAAGCCGCGTTAACTACCAGAATGTGGTGTTGGATGCAGCGGCGCAGACCGTTTTTTTAAAGGAAAAAGGGATGCGTATCGGATTTGGAGCAAACTGTAAGGGTTATGCGGCTGACCGTGCACGGTATATCCTGCAAATGAACGGGGTAAGCAGCGGCGTAATAAACGCCGGCGGCGACCTGCTGACCTGGGGTGCACAACCCGACCATGAGCCATGGACAATTGCCACAGCAGATCCTTCGCAACGTTCACAGCCTTTTTCAAATATTAACATCAGTAACATGGCTGTGGCCACATCGGTAAATTCTGAAAAATTCACTGCAGTTATCAATCAAAAAAAGGTAAATGCGGTAAACACGAAGAAAGGATTTTCTGTTAGCGGTATAAAAAGTGTAAGCATTATCAGCCCCAGCGCCGAACTTGCCGATTCAATGGCTACCCCCGTGATGTCAATAGGGATCAATGCCGGGTTATATTTAATCAACCAGCTCAACCAGATGGCTTGTATCATCATCGACGACCATGAGCGTGTTTATTCCTCAAAAGATATCAGCACCCTTAATTAACATGGCTTAACCAATTTATTAAATTTGGTTAGGATGGAGTTGGCAGCTTGCCATTAACAATCTGAAAAAATAAACCCGGGTTATTTAATTCCGATCAATTAAGGTTCAATGGTGCTAAATGCATTTTTATGCTTAAAATTGTACGGCGCAGCATAACAGCGATATAACCAGCTTAATAGTTTTAGTGTTTAATAGCATTATTTGAAAAGAATTTTACAATTTTTCTCCCCTTCAATGATAAAGTGGTTTGCATATGTTTGCATCTTATTGATATTTGCACCATCTTTTTTATCCGCAAAAATAAAAAACAGGCGTTTTAACGTAATTACTTATACATTAGGCATACCTTCGCCTTTTAAAAAGATTTTAACGGACACTACAAAAAACCCCAGGAAAACAGAAGCTGACGATAAAAAGAAAATTAAGGAAGTTGCCAAAGCAAAAAAACAACCCAAACCCGAGAAAATTGAAACCGGGGACAACGCGACATCTTTAAAGCCCAAGCCGAAGCCCAAACGACAGCGGCGGCCGGAGGGTTTAGAGCGGCCGCCCGAAATACCAAGAAGAAATGGCAATTAAGACGTTCAACATACAAACTATTGAATATTAATGAAACACCTTTTTGCAATACTTTTTATTACAATTTGCAATGCCGCAAATGCAGCGGCAACAAGACTTCATTTGTTTAAAGATACCGCCCATACTGTTGCAGATACAGATACCGTGATCCGGGAGCAATCGGTTTCACTACACGTTAATTATGGAAGCGATATACAATTTTTTGGGAGGACGGGCCCGGTTAAATACCCGTATGCAAGCGGCGATGCGATATATAATTTTAAATCGGGCTTTTTTGTTTACGGTTCGGCGGTGCAAGTTTTTGGGTATACTCCTGCTATTGACGAAGTGGACCTTGGAGCGGGTTATTTATTTAATTATTCTAAGACACTAACCGGGATGTTTAGTTATACCCGTTTCATTTTTACAAAAGACGCCCCCCCGGTAATCATGTCGGCTGCTTCAAATGATATCAATTTTAAAAACGCCTTCGACTGGAAATTCGCAAAATCAAGCGCTACTTTCGATTATCTTTTTGGCGATGCCAATGATTATTTCATTACCTTGAATACTTCAAAACATATTGAAACCACCTGGAGTATTTTTGACGATAAGGATTACCTTTCAATTGATCCCGGCATAAGCATGATCCTTGGAACCCAGAATTTTGTTGGGCGATATTCCACGCTGCATCCACAGCATTTGAATTATGACAACTCTGGTCACGGCCTTGATTTTCCTCCCTATTTTCATGATTACGATAACGGAAGGTTCAGGGTATTGAACTATAGCTTAAAGCTGCCTATCTCGTACAACAGGCCGCATTACACTTTTGAAGCCTCCTGGAAATACTCTATACCGGTAAACGTTGAATGGGCCTTAAAAAACAGGCACGAAGTTTTTTTTAATTTGACTTTTTTCTATTTATTTTTTAAATAAAGCATGAACGTCCTGATCATTGAAGATGAAAAAGCACTTGCGGAAGAATTGGAATTATTCCTCACCAACTATAATTACATCTGCGAAGTTTGTCATAACGGGTCTTCTGCCTCCGAAAAGATCGCTGTGAACCTGTATGATTTTATTCTGATTGATTTGGGCCTGCCGGATTATGATGGCCTTGACCTGTTGAAAGAAGCGAAAAAAAGTAACCCGGAGGCTATTTGCATGATATTAACAGCAAGGGCCGAAGTTTATGACCGCATTAAAGGGCTTGACCTTGGCGCTGACGACTATTTACCAAAACCATTTTCGTTACTGGAGTTGTACAGCAGGATGCAGGCCATCACCCGCAGAAAATTTGGGTTGAAACAAAACCTGGTCGACCTGGGGGGCTTTTTGATTAATCTTACCGACCGCACCATCAGTTATTATAACGACGAAGTAAATACGATCACCAAAAAAGAGTTTGACCTGATCGCTTACCTGCTGCTTCATAAAAACCGGACATTAACCCGGTCGCAGCTGAGTGAACATATTTGGGGCAGCGTAATTAATGATGATTACGATTCAAATTATATAGATGCCCATATCAAAAACATACGCAAAAAATTGAACGCCTTCGCCCCGCCCGATTGGCTTGAAACCGTGCGCGGGCTTGGTTATAAAATAAAGATCAATACTTAAGTATTTGAAACTTAGAACAAAACTTACGCTGTATAACACCATATCAAAACTGGTACTCGTAACCTTGTTCGTATTGCTATTGCCCGTTCTGATCAGGGACATCAACCAAAGTTTTACCGATAATAAACTTCAGCGGCAGAAGAAAAAAGTGCTCGGTATCATCAAAATATCCGGCATCAAAAATAATTTATATGCGGCCTATTCCCCGTTAAAAGACCAGTTTTACAGCCTTGATGAGGATTCGCTGGAAGAAAACCTGGATACCATCAGGAACGAAAAAAGAAAGATTGAGGGCGACACCATTGGCTATCGCATCCTGAGCTATAATTTTATCCTGGGCAAAAAGAGTTACCTGCTGGAAATCGGAAAAAGTATTGATTCCATAGAAGAAACTACGGCCCCGCTGCAAAATATCGCCTTTGTGGTGCTGCTTGCAATGATCCTGTTAACTGTTCTTGCCGATCAGTTTTACTCGGGTTATGTATTGCGGCCGCTCGGCCAAATCATCAAAACCAAACTTATCGGGAACAAGTTCCCGAATTTCGGCTCGTATAAAAAGGTTAAAACTACAACGTCCGACTTCGAATACCTGGATATCAGCATCCATAAAATGATCCTGACCATTGAAACTACTTTTCAAAAGGAGCGTGAATTTATTTCAAACGCATCGCATGAATTGATGACGCCTGTTTCGATCCTTCAATCGAAGATTGAAAACATGTTTGAGCGCGAAGATCTGAGCGATGACCTGAAATCACGGCTGCTGGAGATGCAGCGAATATTAAACCGTTTAAAAAGCATTACTAAAACATTATTACTGATCTCCCAAATTGAGAATGAGCAATTTTTAAAAGAAGACAGGATTTTGCTGGCATCCCTTTTACAGGAAGTTTACGACGAGATATCTATCCGGCTGCAGGATAAAAATATTACTTACGAGGCCTCTGTTCCCGAAAACTGGAGCCTGGTGCATGTAAATAAATTCCTCCTGTTTAATTTGTTTTTTAACCTGATCAATAACGCGATAAAATACAACGATGAAAATGGCGAAATTAAAATAACCGCCATCAGGGAAGGCAGCAACTTCGTGGTCAGCATAATTGATACCGGGATTGGCATAAGTTCCGAAGAATTGCCCTATATCTTCAACAGGTTTAAAAAAATGCGGCAATCCCTTCAACAGGATAGTTTCGGCCTGGGCCTGCCTATAGTTCAGTCGATAGCCGGGTTTCATGGTATAAAAATTGAAGTTCAGTCCGAAAAAGATAAAGGGAGCACCTTTAGGCTCATTCTGCCAGCATTTCTAATTGAAATATAATGTTGCATTTATTGCAATCTGCACGTATTGGCATCTACATTT
>NZ_CAIWNH010000467.1 GCF_903913935.1 uncultured Mucilaginibacter sp. | reverse complement strand
TCGATGTCGCTGCGATTTTTCATGATATATTGATTAAAGTATTATGTTAAAATTATGTTATGTTGCTTGTTATTAACGTGTTCTGAAATTCAGTCTTATACCAATAACAACACTTAAATGTACCGCATTGTTTATGTAGTTATCATTACTATTATGTTAAGGAATTGTTAACAAATACGAACATCTATTGCCCCCATTATCTGTCGGCTGTTATTTGTTAATAAGTGCTGCGGTTTATGGAATTTTTAAATGCTATATTTATTTTTTGTTAGAAAACGAATAAAAATTAAATTAAACAGAAAGTATCACCATTGGCGAAAATATTTTTTTTGCCCTATTTTTTCCGCTATCCTTAGTCAACAAGCTAAGGATGAACAAAATAACTGATTTTCAGAGCAAAATATGCCTGTCAAAAAGATTGCAACTTCCTCAATCACTTTACATTACAACCACATAACTTTAACTACCTTTGCCGCAATTACATGAGACAACTTAAAATAACCCAGTCAATAACAAACCGCGAGTCACAATCGCTGGACAAATATTTAAGCGAAATCGCTAAAGTTGACCTGATCACCGCGCAGGAAGAAGTGATACTGGCACAAAAAATACGCGAAGGCGACCAGGCTGCATTGGAACGCTTGACAAAAACCAACCTTCGTTTTGTGGTGTCGGTTGCAAAGCAGTACCAAAACCAGGGTTTAACCCTTGGAGACCTGATCAACGAGGGAAACCTTGGCCTGATAAAAGCTGCAAAGCGTTTTGATGAAACAAAAGGTTTTAAATTTATTTCGTACGCTGTATGGTGGATCCGTCAATCTATTTTGTCTGCAGTAGCAGACCAAAGCCGGATTGTGCGTTTGCCGCTTAATCAGGTGGGCTCTTTAAGCAAGATCCGCAAGTCTTCTTCAAAATTGGAACAACAATTTGAAAGGGTGCCTACACCTGAAGAATTGGCCGAGGATTTGGAAACAACTGTTGAAAAGATCTCCGACTCGTTAGCGAATGCAGGCCGTCATTTATCATTTGACGCACCATTTGTTGTTGGAGAAGAAAACACCCTGCTGGACGTGATGCAAAGCACTGATGCAGGCACAGACAGTATGCTGATCATCGACTCACTATCCCAGGAGATCAAACGTTCGCTTGGAATTTTAGCTGAGCGCGAACGTCAGGTGATCGTATTGTTTTTTGGACTTGGTAGCAGCACAGCTCACTCCCTTGAGGAAATTGGCGAAAAATTTAGCCTTACCCGCGAACGTGTGCGCCAGATAAAAGACAAAGCGCTGATGCGTTTGAGGCAAAACTCAAAATCGAGGTTATTACAGTCATATTTATAATCTTGATAGTCGGATTGGAACATATAAGCCAACCTTCCATATAAACAAAGAAGTTCCCGTAGAGATATTTACGGGAATTTCTTTGTTTTATTATAACTGGTAAGCGTTGGCGTTGTTTTCCAATTTGGTAAGTTCTTATCGATTATTCTATTACACCCACTTCGGCAACTGATACCCCATTGCCGCTAACCACATGCTTTATCGTAAACTTAAAATAGTTTGCTTTCGCCGCTTGTTTAAGCGCAACCGTTTGTTCGATCGGATTTGATTTGATATTGGAAAATTCACCTTCCGCAACTGGCGACCAGGTTACCCCATCGGTGCTGGTACTGAAAGTATAACGATCAGCAATACCATCAATTTTCTTATCCTGCCTCGGCAGGTAGGTAAATGCTTTTATCAATCGTTCTTCACCTAATGATATGCTGATCTCCTGCGGCATTTCCTTTTCTGTGGTATTCCATGTTGTGTATGGATCCTCATCAATAGCCGATTGCGCATTTCCGGATGATGGGTTTGTTGAAAGTACTTTCCAATTCTGTTTGGACAGCCCAAACTGTTTAATGGCTATTTCACTGCGTGCTGAAGGGCTGTCGAAACTTGCTGCTTTTAATACCCCGCCATATTTTAAAGATATAGGTTTAGCATATAAAGCTGATCTGAGGGTTGGTTCACTGCCGTCCAATGTATAATGGATGCTTTCAACCGGTGCTTCGGTAACGATGGAGACATTGCCTGTCTTATCCCTTATAATTTCAGGTGCGGTTAAATGAACAGGCTCCTTAAAAAGTCCGAAGTCGCTTAACGCGATACAAACGGGCGCATTTATGTGTAGCCTGATTTTTGACGATGTAATGGTTTGCGGTAAGCGGATCAACCGGCAGGCACCAATGGAGGTAACACCCGCTATTCTTGTCCATTTGCCGGCCAGCCAGGCATCCACCCCAATCGAATCAATCCGCTGACCAAGCTTGATATTCTCGCGCAAACGTATTACATTGAAAGTCTTCGGGCTATGCAGGTTAATAGTCAGTTCAGGACTAGTAACTGCATCATCAGTGGCCCAGTATGAGTAACGATCATTATCCATCAACTTTTCGGGCCCGTATTTTGCCAGATTATGGCCCCTTACATTGTCGGCCGTAAATGTTGCACCATGTGCCAGGTTTACGGCAAAAGTCTTTTTGATGATCTGCCCAAACTGTTTAAGCTTATTAACATCCTCGCTGGTGAGCTGCCCGGTTTTATCAGGCGACAAGCCAAGATCAAGGCAGGCACCACGACCGACACTTTTATAGTAAAGATCAACCAGTTGATACGGCGTTTTCGATTTGCCGTCCTGCGACTGGTGGTAAAACCATCCCGGTCTTAAAGGCACATCGCATTCAGCCGGGATCCAATATTTACCGCCGCGGGTACCTTCAACGCTTTCCCATGCTTTTATGTTGCCGTTTGAAGGGACGTCCCCTTCCTCGGCATGAGGGGTAAATGTAGCCCAACAGGTTTCCCCTGCGTGACCTTCTTCATTACCCACCCAGCGAACATCAGGGCCCACGTCGCCAAAAAGACAAGCGCCTGGCTGCATTTTACGTGTTATAGCCCAGGTATCGTTCCAGCCATAATAGGTTGATTTATCTATCTTCCGTACTTCGCGTGTACCGCCGTAATACCCGTCTCCGCCGTTAGCGCCATCGTGCCACGACATAAACAGTGGCCCGTAATTGCTGTATAGCTCTTTTAATTGTTTGCGATAAATATTGGTAACGTATTCGGGCGTACCATAAATTGGGTTGTTCCTGTCCCAGGGTGAACAATACAAGCCCATTTTCATACCCAGCTTTTGCGTGGCGAGCTCATACTCCCTTAAAATGTCCCCATGCCCGTTTTTGTACAGGCTTTTACTCACATTATGGTCGGTAGTTTTTGTAGGCCACAGGCAAAATCCATCATGGTGCTTGGCCACTACAACAATGCCATTTAATCCGCCGGCCTTTGCTGCACCCAGGATCTGCATCGCGCTGAAATGGGCGGGGTTAAAAGTTTGGTTAGGCTCATCGCCATATCCCCATTCTTTATCCGTAAAAGTAGCCATGCTAAAATGAACTATACAATACATCTCCGTTTCCTGCCAGTGCAACTGCCGTTTTGAAGGCAATACGCCGTAGGGTTTGGGAGCAGGTTGGGCCAGTGCAGCTGCACCGCTTAACAAAAATAAAAGTGCTGTTAATTTATTTTTCATCAGGTATTAATTTTTAAACCACGAGGATGGGATCTCCTGCGGAGCTGACCCGTTTATACTGTATTTTAATTTTAAGGTGAAGCCGCCGCCGCCCTCAATAAAATCAAGCGCGAAGGGCTGCATGCCTTTGCGCAACGCCACCTGCCCGTTCTTTTCAATAGCCGGGTGCAGCCCGTCGTTATTCACGGTTTCGCCGCCGGCTATTTTCAAAATGCCGCCGTCATCGCAAGTTAAGTAAAAGCTGTAGATACCATCGGCCGGAATATCTATATACCCCCTATACTGTAATCCAAATGACGGCGCTTTTACGCTTTCAGGAACAGAAATACTGTTGCTGGTAAATGCGCTGTCTGGTTTACCAGAAATCAATTGGCTACTTTTAAAAAATGCTTTGTAATAGCTGCAAACTAATCCCGGCTTTGTTGCTGTGGCTGTAACGGCTTCGGCATATTTTTCCTTTTTATAGTTGAGTGTATAAATATCCCCGCGCAAGCCGTTGGGCGTAAATGCAGCAAGCTTTACAGTTTGTGATTTACTGATGACCAAAGCACCCTTCAGTTCTGTTGATGAATTAGACGGCAACGTATTATCAGTTGTATAAAAAATCCGCATCGCGGCAAGTGGTTTCTTAACCGACAATGTATCTGCATCAGTAAATACATTTTCGGTAATCATCCCCGGAAGATCTGGCAGCCGGTAATGTACTTTTAAGGCATCCAGTCGTTTATATTGCAGGGTTAGCCTTTTTGTGTATGAATCGTATTCGCCGGGCTGATTCGTCCATAAGTTTTCGGCAAGCGCAGTCATGCGGGGCATAATCATATAATCAGCCCGCTTCTCCGATGGTATGGCTTCCGACCAGGTACAGGCTTGTCCGCCAATAATTAATCCTGCCTCAGTTGACGTCAGGCCTTTGGGAACAGGATTGAAGTGATATACTTTATATACCGAATATTGGTCGGGCTGATTATCAAAATAAAGCGGCTCACCTGGCGCCATAATTACCTGGTTACCATTTTTTACCGCTTTAACCGGGGCATCAGGTACCCAGGTGCGCCAGTACATAACTTTTGCTGTAGAGCTTATTCCGCCTTCTATAATCTCGTCCCAGCCAATCAGCTTGCGACCTTTCGCGTTGAAGAATTTTTCCATCCGGTTGATGAAGTAGCTTTGCAGCGCCGGCAGGTCCTTTATTCCTTCACGCTCCATCAATGCTTTGCAAGCCGGAGATTTTGCCCATTGAGACCTTTCCACTTCATCGCCCCCGATGTGGATATATTCCGATGGAAAAATAGCCATAATCTCGGTGAAAATATTTTCGGCAAACTCAAAAGTCTTTTCGTTGCAGGGGCAGATGGGTTCGCTAAAATCGTTCTTTTTATTTACTTCGTTACAGGTTAAAAATGGATAAGCGTTGATCGCGGCCATCATATGGCCGGGCATGTCAATCTCGGGGATAATATCAATGTGCCTGGAAGCGGCATAAGCCACCATGGCTTTCATTTGCTGCTGGGTATAAAATCCACCGTAAAGTAATTTCCCGTCACGATGGATAATATGTGAACCATCTATCTTAAAATCAGGGTTATCGTTCTCCCTTTTCATGCACACCGAATCGTTTATATCAAACGAGCGCCATGCACCTTCCCTGGTGAGCTTCGGGTATTTTTTAATTTCGATGCGCCAGCCCTGGTCGTCAGTTAAATGCAGGTGCAGTTTATTCATTTTATATAGCGCCATTACGTCAATCAATTTTTTAAGATAACTGATGCCAAAAAAATGCCGCGAAACATCCAGGTGCATCCCCCGCCAGGCATACGCCGGGGCATCGTTGATCTTTAAAGCAGGTATTGAAAGATACTTATAGGTTTTTCCACTTTCAATATCCGCGGGCAATAATTGCCTGATGGTTTCGATTGCGTGGAATATGCCGGCTGGCGATCCGGCTGAAATAGTGACCTTTGAAGGAGTAATTTCAAGGCCATAGGCTTCAGGCGCGGTAATAGATGCATCATTTACCAGTTGTATAGAATGCAACGCTTGTGAATTTATAACCCTCAGTTTTTTACCTAAACCTTTTATCAAAATTTGGTTAAGCTGATCAGCTTCGCCGCTGAAATAACCATGTGGGATAACTATAGTTGTTTGCGGGCTGATATCAAAAGTCCCTGTTCCCATAACCAAATGTGCCGGTACCGGAATAAGTGGTACGTTTTGGGCCCCGGAAAAATTTATTGTTGTAATGACAGTAATAAAGGAAAACAGAAAAAAGCGTTTACACATATGTGGAATTTTAAAAGAAAGCATAAAAATTTCAGGCTATCCAGCAATCAGCCATTAAAAAACATAGCGGCAATCCCTCCTGCTAAGCGAAGCTGGCGCCGCGTGATGACCAAATGTAAAAAAATTTAGCTTCTTTCGTGGATAGGTGAATGTCTAAATTTTAAAAAGGTACCCCCTCTTTTTGAAAAAACAGTTTTTATCTCGGCAATTATGGATAAAGCAATCTCTTCGGGGCTTAATGCGCCGATATCCAGGCCGGCCGGCGCGTAAATACGTTCCATGTATTCGCCGGATATAGATTGGCCTTCTTTGGCCAGTTCATTAAATATCTTTTCCGAGCGCACCCTCGGGCCAAGCATACCAATATAAAAAGCCTCCGTCTGCAGCACCTTTGGCAAATTTGCCTTATCGGTTTTATAATCGTGCGACATCAACACGATGGCGGTATACCGGTCAATCCGTATATCACTTAACTGATCGTAGCTAAAAATGGCATCCACCGTGTCCGCTATTTTGGTATTGATCTTCAGCGGGTTCGAAACCATGGTTACCTGCCAGCCAACCTCCTTTGTGAGCCTGGCAAGCGGGTAAATGTCATATTGATGTCCCATTAAAACCAGCCTGATCTCGGGCAGCAGTATTTCAATAAACACCGTTAATTTTTCGCCACCTGCTTTCCCGATGTCGACGTGCCTTGATTTACCGCTGTCAATTTGGGCGTTTACATGCTCTTCTAATTGTTGTTCGATGGCAGCATCAGCAAATACAGCCAGGCTTTGAACCGTTTTATACCGGATCACATTGCCTGATCGCAAATCCGGCCAAAAGCCTTCAAGGTTGGTAATGGTGACCAATACGTTGGTTTGCCGGTTAGCAGCCACGCAGGTTTTTAAAACCTCCACGGGGTTATTTTTATCCTGATATTGAAGCGGGGTAAACAAC
The DNA here is from genome assembly GCF_903913935.1 of uncultured Mucilaginibacter sp. Classification (GTDB taxonomy): domain Bacteria; phylum Bacteroidota; class Bacteroidia; order Sphingobacteriales; family Sphingobacteriaceae; genus Mucilaginibacter. The sequence goes on along the minus strand of NZ_CAIWNH010000467.1, from coordinate 7,481 downwards.
ACGTCAATGATCCCGTTGCAACCCAGTCCAACTCCAATCTGGTAGGCATCATCCTCGGTAGTATCGTAAGTTATCAGGGAAGACTCGGATTTGGCGATAGCCAGCCGGGCGCGTTTCAAAGCATCACCCTCCAGGCAGCCGCCGCTGATGCCGCCAACCCAAACACCGTCGTCGGTAACCAGCATCCTGGCTCCGGTACGTCTATAGGATGATCCCTCAACCCTTACAACCGTGGCCAGCGCCGCACTTGTTTTGGCTTTATCTATATTGTCGTAAGCACTAATTATAGCTTTGATCTCTTTCATTTCTATATTTTTCAGCCTTTATCAGGCGCCGGGCAATTGGTAACACCGGCATTGACTGACATTCTAAAATGGCGATACAAACCATGTAAATTACAGTGAAAATAAGTTAAAAATACCTGAATTAAATAGTTGAAAGGCGGATTAACGAAAAATACCGGTATGCGGTAATGGTAGCCTACGCTTTTATCATATAATAAAAGTAAACATTTGTCCGGGTGTTAAATCCAAGGTCTTCATAAACTTTAATAGCGCGTTCGTTACTGTCTCTAACATGCAAAAAAGGGATGTTCGAAGCGGCTTTCATCCTTTTTATCTGTGCAAGCAATAATTGCCGGGCATAACCTTTTCCTGTATGATCAGGATGGGTACAAACAGCGCTCACCTCGGTATAACTAAAGGGGTGCAACCTTTGGCCTGCCATAGCCACCAATTTATCACCTTCAAAAATACCGTTGTAATGGCCAAATTCTATCGTTTGGGAGGCAAAGGGGCCCGGGTTTGTTAATTGAGTGAGGGCCAGCATTTGGGGTACATGTTCGCCGCTTAAAGTGACTAATTCCAGGCTTATTTCAGACAACGGCTCCGCTTTTTCATAAACCATCTGAAAGCCCCTGATCTCCCGCAACACTTTCCAGGCGTCCGGGATTTTCACTTCAACCGTGCTAACAAACAATACCGGCCGGCTATGAGGAAGAATTTCATGAAGCAACAGAAAATTTTCTTCCGTATTTTCTTTAAATGCTGCAAAAGGCGAAACTTCATTATCAAAATACCTGACCGAATCATTGCCCAAAGAGAGTTGCTCGTTGCCTGAGATCAAAGCATTCCAGGCAGGATTGTCCAATACATGTTCCATTGCAACAAACCTATTAAAAAGCCTTTAAGAAAACCGCGTCTGCCTTTAAATGCGACAAGAAAAAAAATAAATTTTTAACTTCAAAGCTACGTGGCGTTTGCAAACTGCTAAAACTGCTTTCTGGGCCGTTTCTTCTTTGTATCCTCCCCGGGCCTGCCAACTTTTACATAGGATGCAGGTGAAGACGAGTAACTATTATTGGGTTTAAAAGACGGCTTTTTAACCGGGACAGGTTTGTCAATAGTGATTTTTACACTCAATTGCCTGTCGCCCATAAAGGATCCATCAAGCGCTTCCATTGCCCTGTCAGCACCTTCTTTGTCTTTCATTTCCAAAAAAGCGTAGCCTTTGCATTTCCCGGTTTTTTTATCGCGAACAATTTTGATGGTATTTACTTCTCCGTGGGGACTAACCAGCATCACCAATTCCAGTTCCGTAATATTAAGGGGAAAGCCTCCCACAAAAAGTTTAATCATAATCTAAGCAGAAATAATTGAGTCAAATATACTATTCAAAGGGCAAAAGATTTGGTATTGCCATCCAGTTTATAACAAACGTTAAATTATTGATTTGTTTTGTTGTTTAATAGCGTGTTGTTAAACAGTTTTTTTATTGCCTGTATTATTAAAATTTATTATCGGCAAGCCACTTTTCGATCAATTGGGGGTAAACCGAAGTGCCGCCACTTTTATTCCTGATGCCATAACCGTGCCCGCCTGACGGATACAAATGCATCTCGGCCGGAACACTGTATTTTTTTAACGCGAGGTAATAATACAAAGCATTTTCCACATTTATAGGATCATCCTCAGTTTGCATGATAAAAGTTGGCGGAGTATTGGCACTAACCTGTATTTCGGGGGCCAGTTTACCATCTTCTTTATCATTAACCAGGTAAGCCGGGTAAACTAAAATAGTAAAATCAGGCCTGCAACTTACGTTATCCGCCTCGTCCACGTGCTCATATGTCCTTTTAGCATAGCTGTTACTCACCAGGGCAGACAGATGCCCCCCGGCAGAAAAGCCCATAATCCCGATATGATCTGGTTTAATACCCCATTTTGCCGCGTTTAACCTGACCAAACCGACAGCTCTTTGCGCATCCTGTAAGGGCAATTCGTACCTCAATTTTCCGGGAGCGGCCGGTACCCGATATTTTAAAAGGATTGCAGTAACGCCAATTGAATTATACCAGTTACACAGCTCGGTACCTTCAAGGTCCAGGGCCAGGATATAGTAACCACCACCCGGACAAACAATAACAGCAGTTCCGTTTGGATTTTTTGGCTTAAAGATCTTTATCGTTGGGTTAGTAACCTCTGCCAGCCGTATCACCTCTTTCCCTGCTACTAACTCTTCGCCGGGCTTGCTCATATCGTGCTCCTCCAGTTTGTGCCCCATGGCAGTATCGGTCAGCCTGTTTTGAGGCCACAGACTGATCTCGGCGGGTACCTGTGCTTTTGCAATTAAACTCATTGAACATGCGATAATAAGTAAATACTTTTTCATTTTAACAGGCTTGAATAGATGATCGCTTCAATCTTTGGTATGATATCACCATGGCTGTTTGGCGATTGCTGCGTCATGATAAGGCATACCATATGTTTGTTCGGATCGGCAAAATATGACGTGCCATAATAACCACCCCACGAAAAAGTGCCTTCTGTGCGTGCAGTACGGGCAGCGGATTTTGCGCTCGCAATCCCGAAGCCCAGGCCGAAGTTATCCATCCCGTTAAACGGAAAATCGAGCTGGCTGCTGGTCATCATTTGAATGGTACGCGGTGAAAGTATCCTGTGCCCGTTATAAATGCCACCGTTTAGCAGCATCTGCATAAAAATGGCATAATCAAATGCTGTACCGGATAAGCCGGCGCCTCCCGCGAAATAACGCTTTTTCATAAGCGGGTAATCCGGATCAATGTGCCGAAAGGTATGGTTCCATTTAATAACATGCTGTAAGGAATCTTCGGTGTAAACTGTTGCCATGCGGCCGGCTTTTGAGGCCGGTACGTTAAAATAGGTATCCTTCATACCCAGGGGCTGAAAAATATTTCTGGCAAAAAAATCATCAAGCGACATACCGCTGATCACTTCAATTAAACAGCCCAATAGGTCGGAGTTTAAGCCATATTGCCATTTTTCGCCGGGCTGAAACATCAGTGGCTGTTTGGCCAGTACTTTCATTTTATCCAGCAGGGTTGCATCAAAATACCCAAGCCCTGATGGAATATGCGCTTTTGTATAAATAGCACTACCGGCTTTGGTACCAATATCTGTGTAGTCGATTCCTGAGCTATGCGTAAGCAAGTCGCGGATGGTGATCTCTCTTTTAGCCGGCACCGTTGTATAGGTCGTATCGGCAGCATTAAATTTATCAATAACCACCGGGTGCCTGAATTCGGGGATGAAATCAGCAATGGGTTCATCAAGTAAAAATTTGCCATGCTCATAAAGGATCATCATGCCCACACTTGTTATACCCTTTGTTTGGCTCATGATCCGGAAAATGGCATCTTTTTCCATTGGTTTTTTGGTCTCCGCATCGGCATAACCATAACCTTTATACTGTACCACCTGGTTATCTTTAACTACCAGCGTTACAATACCTTTAATCCATCCCTTATCCAGGTAATCCTGCACCAGGGTGTCAATTCTTTTCAACCTTTCTGTACTTACTTCCGGATTTGCCTTACCTGTAATTTGTATCACCTGCGCGCCTGCAATAAAGGGCATGGCTGCAATGAGCATAAAGAATAAATGCTTTGTGATGGTACTTTTCATATTAACCTGCGTTTTTATAAATAATTGCCATTTTAAAGGTAGAAATTTATATCATCAAAAAATCAAACGTGTTTAAATTACTTATTTACCGTCGACAACCGAAAGTAAATAAAAACCGTACCCTTCAATAATCAAATGCTCATTATCCGGGCCTGCAACCACCTCTTTTGCTGCAATATGGTCGTAAAATTTCAGCGGGGTGATCCCTTTGTCCTTAAAGGCGCTCCATTTTAAATAGGAGGGTTCTTCACTAAAATTAAACACACTATAAAACTGGTGCCCGCCAAGCGTTCTTAAATAGGCAGCAACGTGAATATTAAAAGGCGGCAGCCAGGCAATATTTTTATAATCGCCGATCAGGGGTAATTTTTTTCGGATACTTATCAATTTTTGCGTGGCTGAAAATATCCTATGCTCAATCGTTCCCCGTTCGTCAATTTTTCTATTCTTTTCCCAGTCAATAACTGGCCGGTGCATCCAGCGGTTATCATAACTTTTGCCGGGGTCATCCAGGTACGAGTAATCATTGCAATAACCCAGTTCATCGCCATAAAAAAGCATCGGCACCCCGCCCAGGAAAAAGCCATGGGCCTGCATCAGCAAAATTTTATTAATTGACTGGTTTACAGCAGCGTTGTCATCAGCTTCAATGGCTTTTTCCAGTCCGCATAACGATGCCAGCGTACCGCTGATCCGTGCATCGCCGGTTTTAGGGTTAGAGGAAAACAAGGCCCCTTTTGAAGGGCTGCCGGGGAAACTGCCTTCATAGTATTCCTTCAGGTATTTGCGATGAAGGTATGGGTCGTATCCTGCAGACCGGATCATGTGGTCGTCATAGGCCAGGCCGATATCGTCATGGCAGCGGGTGTAGGTTATCCACGAAGTACCGTATGGCTTTTTCAATAGACCGGGTTGCGCTGCCAGCATGACGCGCGTATCGCCGGTGGCCAGCATATCCCATTGCAGCGCCATTTGCGTGGCGTTATAGGCAAAATCGCATTCCTTTGCGGTGTACTCGCCAGTACCGAAGTATTTCATGATCTCTTCGGGGCTAACAATGGCTTCGCCCAAAATCGCCATCCCGGGGGCAGCGGCAATAACGCACTGTTTTATTAAACGGAGCAAAGTATGCGCCTGCGGCAGATTCTGGCAATTGGTGCCGATTTGTTTCCAGATAAACGCCGGGGCGTCGATCCGCAAAATATCAACCCCAATATTGGCGTAAAAGAAAATATTATCCAGCATATCCACCAATACAGCTGGATTGGTAAAGTTTAAGTCCCATTGGTAATTGTGGAATACCGTCATCACCCATTTATTGCATTCAGGAATCCAGGTAAAATTTCCGGGGGCGCTTTCCGGGAAAACCTCCGGCATAGCTTTTTCATATTCATCAGGAATAGCCCTGTCATTAAACATGTAAAAATAATCCTGGTATTTAGCATCACCCTGCCTCGCTTTTTCGGCCCACTCATGGCGGCGCGAGGTATGGTTCAGCACGATATCCTGCATCAGGTACATGCCTTTTTTATCCATTTTTTTACGGACGGCTTTCAGATCGTCCAACGTGCCAAAACGTTTGTCCACCTTTCTGAAATCAGAAACGGCATAGCCGCCATCGCTTTCTCCCTCAGGGCTCTCAAAAACCGGGAGGAGATGCAGCAGGTTGACACCCAGCTTTTCAAAATGATCCAACTTGTTACCCAGCCCCTTTAGGTTTCCGCCAAAACGGTCGACGTACAGGCTCATACCTGTAATTTCGTTGCTTAAAAACCAGTTCCCTTTGTTTTCTTTTTCAAGATCCCGGGCTTTTAAAACCGATGAACGGGTTTTATAAGAATTGATGATAACCTCTATCAATTCATCAAAAGCACTTTTGCCGGCGGCATGATTGCTGTATATCTCGTTATATAAGTTATATACCGCATCGGCGTTGGCGATCATCCGGGTATAGAAAAGGTTGTCGGCCCCGGCGATGTCGATATTGTTTTTTTGTAATGCAGCATTGACCTGCTGATGGATAGAAGAATTGTACACGTTATTAGTTCAAAAAAGTATCTTATTGTTTCCTGCGCTCGTTAATGACCGCCCACAGCCATCGGGATATCTTCAGTTACCACATCCTTTTTTATTCGGGTTGTTGCCAAAGCGGCGATCAATAACAATACCCCGGCAAAAGTAATAGCATTGGTCGGGTTATCGCCGAGGAAGTTTTTGTATACATAACCAAAGCTAAGCGTTTGTAAGATCATTGGCACAACAATCATCATATTGATGATGCCCATATAAACGCCATACCTTTCTTTAGGGATATTACCAACCACCATGATGTAGGGTACGCCCATCATACTTGCCCATGCGATACCAAAGCCAACCATTGGTGCGAATAAAAGCATCCTGTCGGTAATGTGCACAAATACCAGCAGGCCTATCCCCGCCATCGCCAGGCAGGCGATATGCACATATTTAGCGCTGATTTTACGTGCCAGCCAAACCAGCCCGAATGCTGACGTAAAAGTAATGATATTATAAAAACCGTTTACTTTACCTGCCCAAACTACTGCTTGTTCATACAATTCCTTGTTGCCATCGGGCGTAGTATGGAATACGGTTTTTGCTATACTTAACGATACAAACTGCCAGTAACAAAACATGGCATACCATTGGAACAGATAAACCAGGGCAAGCTTCCACATTACGGAGGGCATGTCACCAATAGCGGCAAAAATTTCCTTTATGGGTTCAAGAAAACCTTTTTTGCGGGCGCGAAGTTCCTCGAGCTCCTCATCTGTCGGCGGGATCTCCGGGGTGGTTATCACCGACCAAACTACTGACACTATGGAGCAAACCGCGCCAACGAAAAATGAACCAAAAACCCAATACGGGATGCCCGACTGGCCGTCTGCTGTTTTGGTTTCGCCGGTAATAATGTTTTTAAAAAAGCCCAGCGAAAGGTTAGCCAGGGTAATACCCAGCCCGGTAAAAAAGCTTTGCGTTAAAAAGCCCAATGCCCGTTGCTTATCGGGTAATTTATCGGCAATAAAGGCGCGATAAGGTTCCATTGCTGTATTGTTGGCCGCGTCCAGGATCCATAACAGCCCGGCTGCCATCCATAGCGTGCGGCTAAACGGGAATGAAAAAAGGCAAAGGCTGCAAAAAACCGCGCCCATTAAAAAATAGGGTTTACGCCTCCCCCATCGCGGGTGCCAGGTTTTGTCGCTTAAAGCTCCTATTAAGGGTTGGATCAATAAACCAGTCATCGGCCCTGCCAAATTTAGCAGCGGCAACTGGTCAGCGCGGGCATGCAAAAAAGTGTATAAAGGATTTATGGCGGTTTGCTGCAACCCGAAACTGTACTGAATGCCAAAAAAACCGACATTCATATTTATAATTTGCCAAAAGCTAAGTTTCGGTTTGGTAAAAGCCATAAATCAATAAAAAATTATTGTTGACAAATCAACTGGTTCATAATCAAAAGGAGACAATAATACTTTTTTGATTTGATAATAAAAGCTACAAAAATATTTTATAAATATT
>NZ_CAIWNH010000466.1 GCF_903913935.1 uncultured Mucilaginibacter sp. | reverse complement strand
TACCATAACTTTATAAAAATATTTATTTTTTTTAAATAAACAAAATAAAAGAACAAGCCGGTGTATCAATTTGTTAACATTTCCACCGGCTTGCTGTAAAAATTAAAATTTCTCTAGTGCCGAAAAATAAAAATCTCCTTCAATTTTAGCATTTTCATCAGAGTCGGAGCCATGGATTGCATTGGCGCCGATTGATTCAGCATATAAATTACGGATCGTTCCTTTATCAGCTTTTGCCGGGTCGGTAGCACCGATCAGTTTCCTGAAATCTTCAACAGCGTTGTCTTTTTCCAGTATTGCTGCAACAATCGGGCCGGACGACATAAAATCAACCAGCTCGCCATAAAAAGGGCGTTCTTTGTGAACTTCGTAAAATTTGCCGGCAGTTTCTTTGCTCAGGGCCAAATATTTCATAGCTATAATTTTAAAACCACCTTTTATAATATGGTCTAAAATAGCACCTGTATGCCCGTTCGCAACGGCATCAGGTTTAATCATGGTAAAAGTTTTATTAGTGCTCATATTTTTTTGCGTTATAAATGCATTGTTTGTTTAAATGGCAGTAGCAGTGTTAAGTTGCCGTTAGAAAGCTCGCTATTTTTAAGGATCAAACCCGGCTCCGCCGCTTACTTTTTCAAATTGCCCGCAAAAGTAGGGTTTTTCATTTAAACCAAAGTATGTAAAAAATGATAGGAGATATTTTATCCGAATGAGGCCAGGTAGCGGACAAACCGGATTGAAAAAAACGAGCAACCATAAAAAGATCAAAAATCAATAAGCGTTGGCATTTAAAGCATATTGCTTTAACATTAATTAACTCGCTGTATTTAATTTATTTATTTAGCTTTGCAGCTCTTTTTTAAAATTGAATGTTAAGTATAGCCTCGCTTATTGAACTTTTAGCGCAGCCTCAAAAAATAGTAATTACTACTCATCACAAACCTGATGGTGATGCTATAGGCTCGTCGTTAGGTTTATATAATTATTTGATACAACAGGGGCACCATGTAACCGTGATCACCCCAACCGATTACCCGGCCTACTTTAACTGGATGCCGGGTAATGATGGCGTAATCATCTATACGGAACATTTAGAGCAAGCGGCTGCCCTGGTCAGCGAAGCCAAAATCATCTTCTGCCTTGATTTTAATGCTTTGGGCAGGATTAATGAATTGGGCGAACTGGTAGGTAAAAGCGCAGCGTATAAGGTGATGATTGACCATCACCTGGAGCCGGAGGATTTTGACGATTACCGCTACTGGAATATCGGCGCATGTGCTACTGCGCAGTTAGTTTATACCTTTATAGTTGAAGAACTCAAACATAAAGAACTGGTAAATAAGGATGTGGCCAGTTGCCTGTATGCCGGTATTTTAACCGACTCGGCATCGTTCCATCTGCCAAATACAACATCGGCGGTGCACCGCATTACGGCCGACCTGATTGACGCGGGTGCCGTAAACTGGCGCATATATGATTTGGTTTATAACAACTCACCCGAAAACCGCCTGCGTTTCCTGGGCCTTTGCCTGTCAGAACGTTTGGAGGTTTTGTACGAATTTAATACCGCTATCTTCCACGTTACCAGGCAGGACCTGGAGAAATACGATATCCAAACGGGCGATACCGAAGGAATTGTAAATTATGCATTATCCATTGCCGGCATAAAACTGGCTGCTTTTATAATTGAACGCAAGGATAAGGTAAAACTTTCGTTAAGATCAAAGGGAGATATCCCTGCGAATGCGATCTGCAGGAAGTATTTTAACGGCGGTGGCCATTTTAACGCAGCCGGCGGTCATTCAGAAGACAGCCTTGAAAATGTAATCAATCAATTTAAACAAATATTACCTGAGTATAAAAAACTATTAATAAAGTAAAAATGAAAAAAAACCTGATGTTTTTAGCACTTGCTGCAATTGGATTAGCAAGTTGTAATGGATTTAAAAAAGGGCAACACGGGTTGCTTTATCAAATTGTATCTGACAAATCGGGCCCAAGCGTACAGCCAGGCGACTTTATCAGCATCAATTATATCGTTAAGAATGACGCTGATTCTGTATTGCAGAGTTCATTCGAAACCGGCCAGCAATTTTCACAAATAGTGCCAAAACCAAGTGGTAAAGGTGATGTTTTTGCAGGAATCAGCTACCTGAGTGAAGGTGACAGCGCGGTTATTAAAACCGACCTTGATTCATTGAGCGCAGGCCACCCGCGCCCTGCCGGAATGAAAGGCAAATACATGATCTTTATTGTAAAAGTTGAAAAAGTTATCCAGAAAGGCAACCTCGACCAGACAGTATTTAACGGCCGTTGCCAGGCTTATGTAACTTCATTGATGGATGTAGCCAAAAAGCAGGAACCGGCAAAAATCAAAAAATATATTGCTGATAACAACCTTAAAGTTACTACGACAGCTTCAGGGCTTAATTATGTGATTACCAAAGAAAGCTCGGAACCAAAACCTGCAAACGGCGATACCGTGGCTGTAGCTTATGTAGGTAAATATTTGAACGGCAAAGTTTTTGATACCAGCATCAAATCTGAAGCTGTTAAAGCCAAATTGCCTATTAACCCGATGAATCCTTACAAACCTTTGCGTTTCCCGCTTGGCACTCCGGGTATGATTCCAGGATTGAATGAAGCACTGCTATTGGTTGGAAAAGGCGCCAAGGCTACTTTTATTATGCCATCAAACCTTGCCTATGGCGAACGTGGCAATCAAATGATTGGCCCGTTTACGCCGCTTGTATTTGAAGTAGAATTGATTGACATTGTTCATCCAAATCCAAACGCTCCAAAACCAGTTGCTCCGCCAATGATGGGCCAGCCACAACAGCAACAACCTGTTAAGAAATAATATTCAATTAAATGTGGCCTTCCCCTAAAAAGGAGGGCCTTTTTTTATTTCCGATGAAATATATCCTCTTTATTCTGACATTGGGCCTTGCTGTTAACGCGCGTGCTCAAACTGACGTACAGCATACTCCGCATGGCGCAACCTACCGGGTATTTACCCATAATACTGGTGATAAAATAAAAGTTAACGATGTAATAACTTTTGACTTTATTCAAAAAACGGATAAGGATTCCATACTGATGAGTTCTTTTATTACCGGAAACAAAGGCAAGGCACAGGTTTTACCAATTGAGGGCCTAAAGGATATCGCCGAAGTTAATTTGATGGAAGTATTTCCAAATCTGGCATTAAATGACAGTGTTGAGGTAAAGATCCCTACCGATTCCGTATTTAAAGGCCATGACGCCCAGCGCCCGGCGTTTTTCCCTAAAGGGAGTAACCTGGTGTTTGTTTTAAAGGTAGAAAAAATACAGTCGCTGAACGATGCTATCGCCGAAAGAAATGCTGAGATGGAAAAGGCCAAAGCTGAAGAAGCAAAACTGCAGGCTAACGAAGCAGTTGCTGCCGCAGCATATATAGCAAGCCATAAACTTGTTTTAAAAACTACCCCCTCGGGGTTAAAGTATGTGATCACCAAGCCATCGCTAAAACTTAAACCACAAAAAGGCGACACGCTGCTGGTAAATTATGCAGGCCGCGGGCTCGATGATAAAATTTTTGATACCAGCATTGAATCCATAGCAAAAGCATCAGGTTTAAATCAACCCGGCCGCACTTATGAGCCTTACGAGGTAATCGTTGGTGCCGGTGGCGTTATCCCCGGCTGGGATGAAGGCTTGCTGTTATTGAACGAAGGCTCGAAGGCCACTTTTGTAATCCCTTCTTCCCTGGCTTACGGTGCGCAGGGAATGGGCGCGATAACACCTTTTAGCACACTAGTTTTTGACCTGGAACTTGTTAAAGTAAAACCTGTTAAACATCTGGTGGTTGCCAAACCCGCTGTAAAGAAACCGGCCGCCATAAATCAAAAGCCGGTTCATAAAAAATATCCGGTAAAGAAAAAAAGTTAATCAAAAAGCCTCCTCATAAATCCGGGAGGCTTTCTTATTTTTGCACTATGCTGCTTACTGATACCCACACCCATCTTTATTACGAAAACGACCTGCAAAAGCGTGCCGGCCTGGTGGAACGCTGTATCAGCAATAACGTGGAGCGCCTGTTTTTACCAAACGTCGATGCCGTATCTGTCCCAAAAGTTTTTGACCTGGCCGCAACCTACCCGGATATGTGTTACCCGATGCTCGGGCTGCACCCCTGTTCGGTAAAAGATGGCTGGGAAGAAGAATTGAATACGATAAAACAGGCGGCTGGTGAGCATAAAATTTATGCAATAGGTGAAATTGGCATTGATCTTTACTGGGATAAAAGTACCCTTGCTGAACAAATAAAAGCCTTTAAAGCACAAATTGCCTGGGCAAAGAAGCTCAAATTACCGATCGTAATCCACTGCCGCGATGCTTTCAACGAAGTTTTTGAAGCGCTGCAACAAGAACAGGGTGAAGATTTACACGGTATTTTCCATTGTTTTACCGGCAACGTTGAACAGGCTCATAAAGTTATCGAATTAGGCTTTTACCTGGGCATCGGCGGTGTGGTTACTTACAAAAACTCGGGCCTGGCCGAAGTTGTGGCGCAAATTGACATCAGCCGGATAGTTTTGGAAACAGATTCTCCGTACCTTGCGCCCGTTCCGCACAGGGGTAAGCCCAATGAAAGCGCGTACCTTGTATTTGTGGCCCAAAAAGTTGCCGATGTACTGCAGATAAGTATAGAAAAAGTAGCAACTGTAACTACTGAAAATTCAAAGTTGATTTTCGGCGTTTAGTTTTTTTTAAATAGATTTATTTTTTGTTCATATAATTGACTTTTTGCCATGAACCATGAACTATCAACCATGAACCCATAAACATGAGCCAGATCCTGATCATTTATACCGGCGGTACCATTGGTATGATGAGCGACCCTGTTACTAAGGTACTCAAACCCATCAATTTTGAGCAGATCATGGATAATGTGCCTGAACTTGAAAAATTGAACTGCAAGATCCAGGTACACTCTTTTGATGAGATCATCGACTCTTCCAACATGAACCCTGCGATCTGGAGCGAGCTTGCCGGTTTAATTCAGAGTAATTATGATACGGTTGATGGCTTTGTGATCCTTCACGGCTCCGATACGATGGCATTTACCGCATCGGTTTTAAGCTTTATGCTCGAAAACCTGGGCAAACCTGTCATATTTACCGGGTCGCAATTACCTATCAGCGCTGTTCGTACAGACGCGAAGGAAAATTTGATGACGGCCATTGAAATAGCTAAAGCGAAAAAAAATGACCGAGCCCGTGTGCCCGAAGTATGTATCTATTTTGATTACAAATTATTCCGCGGAAACCGGTCGTTTAAATACAATTCATCCAAATTTGAAGCGTTCCGTTCGCCCAATTATCCTATCCTTGCCGAATCAGGCGTTCACCTGAAGTTTAGCCTGAATGATATTAAACACCCGAAAGAAGGCGCCCCTTTAATAGTCCATAAAAACCTGGTAAGCGATGTGGCTGTACTGAAATTATATCCGGGCATCAGCCCGAAGGTTGTGGAAACCATATTAACCGCAGATGTGCGCGGCATTGTAATGGAGACCTTCGGCGCCGGCAATACCACTACCGACGAATGGTTTGTTACCCTGCTTAAAAATGCTATAGACAGCGGCAAAGTGATCCTTGATATCTCCCAGTGTAAAGTAGGCACCGTTGAGCTTGGCCGTTACGAAACCAGCCGCCACCTGAAAGATGTAGGCGTAGCTAATGGCTATGATATGACCTACGAATCGGCAGTTACCAAAATGATGTACCTGCTGGGCCAGTATGAGGATCCTAAATTAGTAAAGGAGTACCTGGAAATGGATTTGAGGGGCGAAATTACGGTTTCATAGTCCTGATTCAGATAAAACGATCTTCCTGATTACTATATAAGTTATTGGGGCTGCACCTTTCGGCCCCTTCTGTTACTTTGTCATTTAGATTCGTCGCTAATCAGATAACCTACATTCTGACAGGTAATAAAATCGGTGCCGGGGAAACCGGCACTAATAACGGCGGGGAGAGTTACGATACTCCCCCAATCCCACCATTTATAGACTTAAAACCGCCACTTGCTAAAAGGCGGGAAAGCGCCAGACAATTCTTAACATTTTAGTAGGGTAAAAAGTGCCCTGGAGCCGTTTAAAGGGCATTTAAACCCGTCAAAAGGGCGGGCAAAATAAATAAGGAGAAAATCAACAACATAATGACCAAATCACAGTGGTTCCCGTCAACCGGCTTTGCTACCGCCAAAATAAAATTGCCGGTCAGGCATCTCTTATTTATAGCCTTATTCATTACCATCACTGCACCTTTAAAATTATTTGCGCAGGATGCCACAAACGACAACCTTTCTGCTTTGCAGGTGAGTGCAGGGGCTTTGAATCCTCTATTTAATCCGGCGAAAACGGTATATGCTGTAAAAGTTACCACATTAACCACCAGCATTACGGTAACTCCTGTTACCGCTATTTCAGGAGAAATAGTAGTTATCAATGGAACACTCGTTGCTTCAGGATCGCCGACGGCTCCCATTGCGTTAGCTGTCGGGGACAATTCCATTACCGCTACCTTAACCGCACGTGACGGCGTGACACAAAAATCGTACAACCTAACGGTAACCCGGGCACAATCATCCAATAACAATCTAGCTGAGCTGCAGATCGTCGGTGTATCTAAATCACCGGCATTCAGCGCGCCCGTTACCACTTATACGGCATCGGTGGGTAATGCTACTTCATCAGTTACCATAAAGGCCTTTGCCCAGGACGCATATGCTTCGGTAACTGTAAATGGCACTTATCCGATTTCTGGAAATACCTTTGACGCAGTAAGCTTAGCCGTTGGCGTTAATCAAATCAATATAGTGGTAACGGCCCAAAACGGAACTACTAAAACTTACACCGTAATGGTTAGCCGTGCGCAGTCATCTGACGCTACACTGTCAAACCTATCATTAAGCGGCATGACATTACAGCGGCGATTTAACCCAGGTGTAACTACCTATGCCACCTCCGTCAGAAATACAACAACTTCAACAACCGTTACTCTTCAAACAAACAGCCCTGATGCAACAGCAACGGTCAATGGGTCGCCGTTAAATTCGGGCACGCCCTCTTTACCGATCAATTTAAACGTAGGTGTAAATACCATCAGCATTGCAGTAACCGCTCAAAACGGCGCGGTAAATACCTATACAGTGACAGTAACCCGGGCACCATCCACTAATAACAATCTTGGCGGCTTGAGGGTAAACGAAGGTACACTGGCGCCTGTTTTTGACCATACAATTGCCAGTTATGCCGACACTGTAATGCTTGCTACCCCAAACATTGCTGTAAAACCTTTTACCGCCAGCAATGTGGCTACAGTCACTGTTAACGGATTGACAGTAGCCTCCGGATCCTGGTCGGCTCCCATTGCGCTAGCTCCCGGGTCAAATACAATAACTATTGAAGTAAAAGCAGAAAGCGGGGATATTAAAGACTATATACTGACGGTAGTCAAACAAAACCCAACTGACGGAAATCTTTCTGATCTTCAAATAACGGAGAGCACTATTTCGCCGGCATTCAATACGGATACGCTAAATTATACGACAACCGTAAGCAGCGACACCCAATATGCACACGTAGCCGGTTTTACTGTCGATCCGAATGCAGAAGTATATATTAATGGAGAAAAGCTCTCGTCCGGCACTTTTTTGCCTTTGTTTTTGGGCGAGGGCGCCAATTTAACCAGCGTTTATGTCAAGGGTTCAAGCGGCCACAACAAATCTTACCAGCTGGTGATCATTAAGCCTGGCGACCCTGGTTTTATAGTAAACAGCCTGCTATTAAGCGCCGGCACTTTGTCTCCTGCGTTTGATCCTGCAGTATTCACCTATACCGCCAGCGTTGATAGTACGGTTGCCTCCATCACGGTCACGGCAAATGATTTGGGTAATGTTAGCGCAATGTATATCAAAAACGCGGTAGTGACACCGGGAACACCATCAAACCCCATTAGCTTATCTCCGGGGGCCAATAAAATTGAGGTAGTAATTGCCGATAACAGCGCCGGCAAAACTAAAACTTACCTCGTAACAATTTATAAGGCCGGGACACCTGGCCTTATTTTAGGAGGACCGCTTAACAGCGTTTACCAAGCAGTAAGCGTAGCCAGGTCGCCTGATAAGCCTTTGTTTGACGATGCGGATGTTGTTGTACATCCGGCAATATCACCAAATGGTGACGGTGTTAACGATTTCCTGGTTATTGACGGGATAGGTAAATACCCTGACAACAACCTGTCCATTATGACTACTTCCGGCGAGCCGGTATTTGAAGCGTAGGGATATAACAACAGCTCGAAAGCGTTTGACGGGCATTCCAGCAAGAACGGGGCGATACAACGCGCCGGCACCTATTTTTATACGTTAAGTTACAAGGTTAATGGTATAACAAAACGTAAAACCGGGTATATTATATTGAAGTACTGACAGGATGATTTAACTGCCGGCTAATTACCACAAAAAGTTCCTAATCCTAATATTGTTACGTGCAGTTGTTAACCACATGCGCACGAACAACAAAAAGCCTTCCGCCGGAAGGCTTTTTTGCGTTCAATTATATACCCGGAGTTTCTGTTTGTATTTAAGATAATTTTTTACCCCCGATATTTTCGTTATAAATTATTCGTTATTAAACAATTACTTAGCTTAAACCAGATGAATAAAACATTAACGATGCTATTAATATGCTCAGCACTTTGCGGTTGTAAAGGGCCACACGAGGAAAAACAACACTCAAAAGACCATTCAAAAACACCTGTGCAGAAAGAAGCCAGTCAAACTATACTCAGTTTTGGGCAGGCGGTTCAAATTGACACGTCTTCATACGTAATGTTTCCGCTTGAAATTAAACATGACGACAATAGCTTTAAATCAAGAGGCGGATCATATCAATGGAACATGGTTTTCCTGAACACGCAAACTCAGCAATATCACTTGCTTGATTCTACAAGAAAGATGCTGATAAGGGAATACAGCGTTGATCAATCCTCGAATGACAATACTGAGGAAAATGGCCATAGGATGGACGAAAAACATATTTATTATTCCGTTACGGTTAATGATGCCAACAAAAATGGTGTGCTCGATGATGGCGATCCTGTCTACCTTTTTATATCAGATAAGGCAGGAAATAATTTCAGGCAAATTTCTCCTGAAAATTATAATGTATGGAGTTGGAAATTGATCAAGGAAACGAACAAGGTGTTAATATACGCGGTCGGGCGGGAGCATATGAACGACGGGGATGATAAAATGGAAACTACCCCGATTATTTATGATTTAAAAACCAATAATTTATCTAAGCCTGTATTCAGTAATAGATTTATTAAGACTACCAAACAGCTTTTTGGCAAATACTGGCATGAGGAATAAAGTTGACAGGAGCACTATTTAGCACTTGCTAATATCTGAAACTCCTAAAAAGATTGCGAGCAAGGATCAGCAATTGGTACTTACTCTTAACAGCGGGGCTTCGCAAAAAAACAGTGCCCTGCTGGCCGATCAGCTCCGTAAAAACGCAAACTTTAAATCGGTAACCGACGCCGCTGCACCCCTGGTTTCCGGCGATATGAATTTGTATCCGGCCGACAAAACCATCAACGATAAACAAATCGTTTTTCTTGATTTTGCCGACACCAACTATATCCAAACGCTCGGCCTGCAACTGGTTGCCGGCAGCAACTTTGGCCACGAGGAATTCACAAATACCAATATGCATGAAGATATGGAACTGCATGATTTTGGCAAACAAATTGTATTGAACGAAGAGGCTGCCAGGTTATTAGGTTTTGACCCGGCCACAGCGCCGGGCAAATATGTTTCGCACTTGCATAACGGCCTGGTTTATACTTATAGGATTGTGGGGATCGTTAAAAACTATCATTATTTTTCTTTGCGTGCTGGCATCGGGCCATGTGCCATAATGGGGGTAAACCCTTTAAGGTGCAGCACTATCGTCGCAAAAATTGATGGGAGGCACGCAGCTGCCGCTATCCAATTCGCGTCCGCAAAATGGAAGGGTTTAAACCCCGATACGCCATTTTCTTACGGGTTTTTGGATCAGATTTTTCAAAGTGATTACGACCAGGACAAACGCACGCAGCAAATGAGCAGCATTTTTACCTTTATTGCCATCTTTATTTCATGCCTGGGTTTGTTGGGGCTGGTTACCTATTCGGTTACCCAAAAAGCCAGGGAAATCGGTATCCGCAAGGTTGTGGGCGCCAGCGTAAGTAATATTGTGATGCTTTTCTCAAAGCAATACCTCAAACTGATCCTCATTGCCAATATCATCGCCTGGCCCTTAGCCTGGTATCTGATGAACAAGTGGCTGCAGGATTTTTCTTACCGGGCGCAAATCAGCTGGTGGATGTTCGCGGTATCGTTATCCGCAGGCATCCTTATTGCATTTGCCACTATTGCTTTTAAAACCATAAAAGCAGCTAATGGAAACCCGGTGGTGAGTTTGCGGGCGGAGTGATTTTTTAGGTGAAAGGATAAAGGTTAAAGGCGAAAGGTTAAAGGTTTTGACTCTATTTTTTTAGGCTTTTATTTTCATGAGCATTACGTCCAATCCATGATCTGAATATTTTTTTAATCTCTCCGCCAGAAAACCGGGCGCTTCGCCCGGCGATATTTCCCCGAATCCTATCTGCCCGTAAAATGCTTTGAGGTGCTTATAGGGGATGCAATAACAATCCTTCATGTCAATATTTTCCCGCAGGAATTTAAGCATCAATGTGCCTATGCCCTTACCCCGGCAGGCGCTATCTATTTGCATGCCGCGCAAAATTTTCACGCCATGCTCCGGGCATATCCTTACTGCGCCAATTAATTCATCGTCTTCGGCTATTACAACCATGTCATCATCCTGCAGGCCGCCGTTATAATTGCAAGCCTCGTAAAGTTTGCGTACTTTAAGATATTCGGTTTTTTCGATAATGCGGATGATCATTGCTTTTTACTTTCGCACATTTATATAAAAGAGAATGGCAATAAATATTCTCCATAAAAAAGCCAGTTCTCAGGTTGCTTAAATTTATGAATATTTAGCAAAATATAGATCTGTGAGCCTTTCAAAATAAGAGACAATTGACGTTTTGAGAAAATTTTAAACGATGGAATTTTATTATATTTGTGTATCGAACAATAAATAAGTAATGCTTACCACGATAAAGGGATATTATGATCACGGGCAGATAGTGCTTGAGGAAACTCCGCCGGTAAAAACCAAGACCGAGGTTATGGTGACATTTCTTACCGGGGAAACAGCAAAAAACCAGTCACCCAAAAGAAAATTAGGTGGTTTGGAAGGAAAGGTGACCATACCTGATGATTTCAATGAGCCATTGGGTGATCTAAAAGATTATATGTAGAAATGAATTTACTGGTAGATACCCAAATTCTTATCTGGTCTTTCGATATCCATTCTCCGCTTTCCGAAAAACATAAAGAATTACTTGAAAATAATTCGAACAGGATTTTAGTAAGTCAGGTCAGCCTGATGGAAATTGCTATAAAGAAAAATATAAATAAACTGCCTGACTTCGTTCCTGATATACAAATGGTGGCCGATCAATTGTTGGCTAATGGGTTTGAACTCTTGCCACTAAAGAACGAACATATATTTTCATACCAGCATTTACCATTATTTCAGGAACATAGGGATCCTTTCGACCGGTTCTTAATTGCTATTGCTAAAGATGAAAATCTTACAATTGTTACTACAGACGATAAATTTCAATTGTACTCATCTCTAATCGAAATAATTTAAGCTGTACGGCACAGCCACTTAATCTGCTCTATCCTAATAATTAACAGGTTGAGGCCTTAACAGCCTCCGAAATTTCAAAAACCGTCTCCGGCGAGTGCAGCTTTCACTGCACCGCCTTCAACAACACTAATTGATATATTTATAGGGGTATTAGTCTAAATGATCAGATCCGGCTTACGATACCACTTTCAACACGTTTGCGGTACGACCAGAAGAATACAATCGGGAATACAAACAGGTTAAATATGGTATTGGTGATCAACCCGCCGATAACCACGATGGCCAGCGGTTTTGAGGCTTCGGAGCCAATACCGTGCGACATGGCTGCTGGTAATAGACCAATAGCCGCCATCATCGCTGTCATTACCACCGGGCGCAGCCTGTCGGCTACGCCATCTTTAATAGCTACAGCAAACGATGTCCAATGGGTATGGTGCCTCAATTCGGCGATGTTGCTTTTAAATTTGGAAATCAGGATAACCCCATTTTGTACACAGATGCCAAACAGGGCGATGAACCCGATGCCCGCCGAAATATTAAAGTTAATGCCAGTAATTAATAATGCCAGTATGCCGCCCATAATAGCAAATGGCACATTATTTAGCACCAGCAACGAATCCCTGAAGTTACCGAACAGGATAAAAAGGATAAAGAAAATGATAAGCAAACTTATGGGCACTACCTCGCTCAGCCTTTTGGTGGCGCGCTGTTGGTTTTCAAAGTCGCCGGCCCATTCTAGGGTATAGCCCTTTGGCAGGTTCAGGCGGGCATTTACTTTATCCCGCGCTTCTTTAACGGTGCTGCCCATATCCCTGCCGCGAATAGAGAACTTGATGGCTCCGTAACGCTGGTTATGGTCGCGGTAGATCATGCTGATACCGGTAATTTTTTGAATGGACGAGATTTCACGAAGGGGAACCGTATTGTTGTTCAGTGTGGGAACCCGGAGGTCACCTATCGATTCCTCATTGTTCCTGAAATCCTCCGGGTAACGGATTCGGAGGTCGAACTTTTGTTCTCCTTCATAAATCTGCGTAACGGCTTTGCCGCCTATCGCCATTTCAATTACCGCGTTGGCATCCGAGGCGGTTACCCCATATTGCGCCATTTTTTGTTGGTTCAGGTCTATCTGCAGTTCAGGCTGGCCCATATTGTGCATTACCCCAAGATCCTCGATCCCCTTAACCGTTTTTAAAACTGAATCGATAATAATTTCTTTGCTTTCGATATACTTGTAATTATCGCCAAACATTTTTACAACGATTGAGCCTTTAACGCCCGACACAGCTTCTTCCACATTATCAGAGATCGGCTGGGAAAAGTTAAGGTCGATACCCGGGAATGCTTTTAGTTTTTCCTGCATCCGCCGTATCAGCTGTTCTTTGGTCTCTTTTAATTTCCATTGGCCCTCCGGGTAAATATCCACATGGTATTCAATGTTATAAAAGCCTGTTGCATCGGTGCCATCATTTGGCCTGCCTGTTTGCGACATTACCTGCTTTACCTCATCGAAACTTAAAAAGATCCTGCGCATTTCATTAGCCAGTTTGACCGATTCTTTTAACGAAATACTTAAAGGGCCGGTAGCACGCACATATATCGCTCCTTCGTTCAATTCGGGCAAAAATTCGGTACCCAAAAGGCTAAAACAGCCCAGGCTAATCACCAGGGCAATAAGCGCCACCGGGAAAACTATCCTGCGCCCCTTAAAACAAAAACCATAAAAGCGCATGGCATTTTTGGTGATAAACTCAACAAAAATATTGTGCCTTTCTTTTACATCTTTACGCAGCAAAACGCTGGCCAATGCCGGCACAAAGGTGAATGTTAAAATAACGGCGCCCAGCAGGGCGAAACCCAGGGTCCAGGCTAAAGGGGAGAACATTTTTCCTTCCACTTTTTCAAAACTAAAAATGGGCAACAGGCCGGTGATGATAATTAGTTTCGCAAAAAATATGCCTTTACCATTTACCAGCGCGGCCCGCTTGATTAAGCCAAGCTCGCTCATTTTATTAAAAGCTGGCATGCCGATCTCTTTTGCCCTGTGATCAAGCACGACGAAGATCCCTTCTACCATTACCACTGCACCATCGATAATAATACCAAAGTCGATGGCCCCCAATGAAAGCAGGTTGGCTGACATGCCTTTTAATTTGAGGCAGATAAAAGCAAACAAAAGCGCCAGCGGAATGATGAGCGAAACGATGAGCGTGGTACGCCAATCGGCCATAAACAGGAGAACGATAACCGTTACCAAGATGATCCCCTCGGCCATATTGTGCAATACGGTATTGGTAGCAAAATTCACCAGGTCTTCACGGTCGTAAAATGTACTGAGCTTTACATCATCCGGCAAAATGGAGTGGTTGAGCTCGTATATTTTATCTTTAAGTGCTTTGATCACCATACTGGGGTTGCCACCTTTGCGCATCACCACAATTCCTTCAACAACATCGGGGTCTTTATCCCGGCCAACCTGGCCAAGCCGCGGCAATGCTGATTCTGTTACTTCAGCAACTGTTTTTACATATATCGGTGTGCCCTTAATATTGTTAATTACTACATTTTTAATCTCATCAATATTGTTGAGTAAGCCTATCCCCCGCACGGCAAAAGCCTGGCCTCCCTGGTCGATCACATCACCGCCAACGTTTACATTGCTTTTTGATACTGCGTCATACAGCTGCAAAGGGGTTACGTTATACTGCACCGCCTTCTGGGGGTCGATGGTGATCTGGTAGGTCTTTACTTGCCCGCCAAAGCTGTTTACATCGGCCACACCCGGCACAGCGCGGATCTCGCGTGCTACCACCCAGTCTTCAAGTGTTTTCAATTCACGGGACGACCTTTTGTTGCTGGTTAACGTGAACCTGTATATTTCGCCGGTTGGGCCATAAGGCGGCTCTATAGATGGACTGACGCCATCAGGCAGATCTGCATCGCCGATATGGTTATTTACCTGCAACCGGGCCTCCGGATAATCAATCCCGTCATCAAAAGTAATGGTCACCACCGAAAGGCCGAATAGAGATGACGACCTTATACTCACCTTTTTTTCAGCCGGGTTCAGTGCAAGCTCAATGGGCCGGGTAACAAATTTTTCGACCTCTTCGGCGCTTCTGCCTGGCCATTGTGTTATAATAACAACAGATGTATTGGTAACGTCAGGAAAAGCATCGATACTGATTGTCCTAAAACCGATATATCCCGCAACAGCCATTAATGCCGTTACAAAAAATATGAAAAATCTGTTTTTGAGGGCAAAAGCGAGTATGTTTTTTATAAATTTATTCATGTTTTTTTATTTCGGATTTCGGATGTTCCATTTCGGATGTTGTCATTACATGATTATGTTGTAATGGCTCGTTTTGCCGATTCGAAATCTTACTTTTTAACTTCGTTATTTCAATATTTTTAGAGCCGGTCGCGGATTTAACTTCGTTTTTTAAAAATTCGAAATGGAACATCCGACATCCGAAATTCTTCTGTCAGTCTTTAAGTGATTCGTATAAATACACCTGCCTGGAGGCGACGATCTTATCCCCCGGCTTTAGCCCGCTGCTTATATACGCTCTGTCCTCAACCGTTTTCGCCACTTTAACCGGCTGGATATGTACTTTCGCTTTACCGTCAATTACCAGCGCATAATTTTTGTCGTTGTCAAAAACGAGGGCGTTCCTGTCGATAAATGGAAGCTCCTCGGCAGATTTGGCCTTGATCAGGATATTGGCGAACATACCGGGCTTAAGCAGATTACCAGGATTGTTTATTTTGATCCGCGCGTGCATTACCTTATTATCCGGGTCGAGCATATTATCGATCTTATCAATATTGCCATTAAATACTTTATTAGGATAGGATAGCGTAGTAATCTTTACATGGTCGCCGGGCTGGATCTTTGAGATGTCTGATTCATAAACATTTACCAGTACATATACTGATGAAAGATCGGCTATTGTAAACAGGTTTTGGCTGTTATCGGCCCTTACCTGCGTATTACTGGTTAGGTTTTTTTCAACCAAAAACCCAGGGATGGGTGCCTTAACCTGGTATCCGTTCTCGTTGCTTTTATTGATGGAGATAACTGCGCCGGCACGTTTGTTTTCGGCTAAAGCTTTCTGATAGTCAGATTGTGCCTGTTCCAGATCCTTTTGCGAGGCGAGGCCGCCTTTGTACATATCCTGGGTTGATTCCAATATCCGGCGGGTATTTCTTACATCAGCTGCCGATGAAATATAGTCTTTTGTATAACCGGCCATTTCGGGGCTCCTCAATATGGCCAGGGTTTGCCCCCTTTGTACAACATCGCCCAATTGCACTTTTACAATTCCGGCCACTCCGCTTACCATCGGAAATATTTTCACCATTTTAGTTTCATCAGGAGCAATATTACCGGTTAATGTTATTTGTGATAACGCGCTTGCCTCCTGCACCGTATCAACCAGCAGGCTGCTCAGAAAGCTGTCAGTAACCCGGAATTTGCTGTCTTTTTCAGGTGTCTCCGCATGATGACAGCTCTGTAAAACCATCGCCGCGGCTAGAAAAGCCGCAGCAATGGTTGTTATTTTCAAATAAGGGTACGTAGTCATTTTGATGGATTAGTTGTTAAAAAAAGGGGTGCCTGTAACATAATTAAGTTGCTCGAGCGTCACAATGCGGTTCAACTCCAGCGCATTTAATTGCAGGGTATTGGTTTTATAGGAGTCGTAAAAATCAAGGAACTCCAACAAACCAATATTCCTTTTTTCATAGTTTTTAAAAACTTCCTGAATCAGGTGGTTAAAATTTTGTTTAAACCGGGGGTCGAAACTATTATACAATTTCTCGAGCCGGAGAGCGCCGCGGTACTTCGTTGCCAGGTCACTTTGCAGTTGGTCCTGCTGGCTTTGCAATTGCACCTTGCTTTGATCAATGGCGATACGTGCCTGTTTAATGTTCCCCTGGTTGCGGTTAAAAAACGGCAGGTTAAATTCTACTCCTGCACCAATAAAATTGGTGCCGTAACTGCCATATTTGTCATAATTAAGCGATAAAGAGAAATCGGGAACTGCGGCTGCCTTTTGCAATTGCAGGTTCATGTTGTTGTAATCAACGTTGATTTTTGCCAGCTTGAGGTCATACCTGTTCGAATAGGCCGAATCGAGCATCGCCTGGTAGGGTACCATTTCCACGATACTCTTTCCATCAAGGTCGTAATTATACACCGGCCGGATGTAGGTATCCGGACTGGCTTTAACCAGCATTTTAAATTCGCTTTGAACGGTATCAATGCCCACCAGTAAGTTGTTGTATTCTGCCTGCAGGGTGTATAATTGCGACTGGATCCGCAGCACCTCTTTTTCGGCCACATTTCCTTTATTATACTGCTCTTTAAAAACAGTTAAGGTTTTTGCGAGGGAACTGATTTCGTCATTATAAACTTTTGCCGATTGCTCCTGGAAATAAATATTATAAAAATCATTCCTCAGCGTAAATTTCAATGTACGCAGCAGGTCAAAAAACTGGTATTTAGCCTGATCGACACCAATTTTTGCCAGCTGTATATTTTTATTCCGTTTGCCCGCAGCTGTAAATAGCTGCGAAACACTAAACGACTGATCCTTAAAAGCCGGGCCCTGCGTTACATCACTGGTATGGATGCCGTTGTTGAAACTAAAATCAGGATTGGGAAATAAGCGGGCCGTGATTACCTGTGCGCCAGCAATGTCAATATTATAACGTTGTATTATAATTTTCAGGTTGTTTTTCAGGAAAAGGTCTTCAGCATGTGCAATGCTAACCTTTAAAGTATCAGGCGCCTTTTGTGCGCTGGCTCTGAAAACCGTAAATAATAGGTAAAATGAAACCAGGAATAAAGGACGAATAGCTATTTTGAACATGTTAGTACAGATGGGACAAAGTTAAACCACCTGTATTAAAGCTAAATTAAAGTGAGATTAGAATACGGTTAGAATTCAGCGCTTGAATTGGATAGTAACAATGGTCTGCTTGTCTGGAACAGAATTAACTGAAATAGTGCCATTACAAAGGCTAATGATTTTGTAGGTTACATACAAACCTATTCCACTGCCATTATATCCTTCTACATTTTTTCCGCGGTAAAAAGACTTGAAAATTTTAGCGATCTCCTCGGGTAATATACCGATCCCTGTATCTGTAATGTTGATCACAATTTCTTTATCATCAGCATAAAAATCGCATTGCACAGGCTTATTCCGCGAAAATTTATAAGCGTTGCCAATGATATTATTAAAAGCGATGGCCAATAACGATTTGTTGGCCAGGAGCTGTAAGTTTTCGTGATCCTCAGGCAAGTGCAATATATTAATGTTAAACATACCTTTACCTTTTTTTGCAAGCCAATAGTCATTCAGCTCCCATATTAATTCATCCATTGCAACCGGCTTAAGGGCAGGCTGGGTATAGTTCATATCAACGTTTGCCAATTCCAGCAGCACAGTAATGGTTCCGTTCAGCCTTTCAGCATCAGTTAAAACAGATTGCAGCACCTGTTCATATTCGGCATGGGACCGCAGTTTATTTAAGGCGATTTCGATTTCACCAATAATGGTTGTTATGGGAGTCCTTAACTCATGTGAGGCATTGATGACAAAGGTTTGCTGCAGTTCGAATGCGTTTTCAAGATGTTCTAATAACTGGTTAAAATTATGGGCAAGCGCACTTATTTCATCCTTGCCTTTCCCTTCATCAACCCGCAGACTCAAGTTTCCGGCGCTTACCTTCCGCATTTGATCAATAACCTTATCAATAGGCTGCAATGCTTTTTGCGCAAACCACCGGCTAATGAGAAACAAGCCGGCTGTTACACCTATCAATAGTATCGCCATACTTTTAACAAGGTCCTTTGTTCTTTTATTCCCTTCTACATCAACAGCCGAAACGAGAATTACAAAGTTGCCCTGGTTATCGTAATAATAAATCCCGGCGTTTTGCCGCCCTCTTTCGGCAAATTCAATTTGTTTCCTTTTACGCACCTCATTGATCAGCGATGGCGCCCAAAACTGGTCCTTTTCATTTATAAAAGCTGCCCGGTTTTTATCGTTATAAAACCTTATCACCTCATTGGGGAGGGCCTGCAGATACCTCAATTTCACATGGCTTAATGAGTCAGCTGAAATTTCATCAGCCTCCAGATAACGCTGCGCGGCAATATACGCCCGCACCATTAAATGATCATAGAAATCGGATTTGACCAGAGAATTATAAGTAATGCATATAGCCACTTCAACAATTAGCAACACAATGGCACTTATGGCTGTAAAATAAAGTGATAGCCGGTTCTTTATCTTCATGATTTTACACTGTAGTAGCAGACAACACTAACCAAATGCTAAAGAGAACAGATATAGCTATAGACATTATCTATTTTTCACCCTTTAAAACATAACCCATTCCTATAACCGTATGGATCAATTTATTTTTGTGTCCCTTTTCAATTTTATTGCGCAAATAATTTACGTAAACATCAATAAAATTGGTGCCCGTATCAAAATCAATTTTCCAAACCTGTTCAGCAATATATTCGCGGGACAATACCTTATTGGGATGCCGCAGAAACAACTCGAGCAGTGAAAACTCCTTTGATGTTAAAGCAACCTGTTTGCCGCCTCTTTCGGCGATATTGCTCCAGGTATCTAATTTCAGATCTTCAAATTCAAGAATATGTTCTTCCGTATCATTCACAATTTTCCTTCTCAGTAAGGCTTCGATACGTGCCAGCAATTCAATAAAGTGAAACGGCTTCACCAAATAATCGTCCGCCCCGGCCTTTAAGCCCGACACCTTGTTTTGAACCTGATCAAGCGCGGTAAGCATCATGATAGGTGTTTTTGTATCGGTTTGCCGTATTTGCCTGCACAATTCTATGCCGCTGATATCGGGCAGCATAACGTCAAGGATCAGCAGATCAAATTCAGCCGCTTGCAGCATTACTTTTGCGGAGGCCCCGTCCTTAGCCGTTTTTACTTTATAATTATTTTCTTCAAGGCCTTTGCAGATAAAGGCTGCTACTTTTTGCTCATCTTCAACTAAACAGATATTGGCCATAATAACAAATATGAGGAATATTTCGGATGCTGTATGTTTGGTTTGTTTTTCTAATGAAGTTATAATGTCTCAGACTGAAAAAAAACAATAAAATATCGGGGCTTGCCTTGTAAACCGGTCAAAATCATGTTATCGTTTTAGTGATTTGCCAGATAAATCACTAAAAAATGCGGTATAATCATAGGATTTTGGTCAAAATATTACCCTTTTCACATCAAATAAAGCGCAATAAACGTCAAAATATAGATACCTTTAGATGCCCGTTTGCCGGTTGGCCCCGAAAAGTAAGCGGATAAAAAATATCAAAAAGAATAGATATGGATTTGATCAAAGATCTCCGGCTTGCTGTTTTAATCGACGCGGATAATGTTCCTTATGCCAACGTTAAACAAATGTTTGAGGAAATAGCCAAGTACGGCACCCCTACTTTTAAAAGGATCTACGCCGACTGGACCAAACCCACCGTATCCGGGTGGAAAACGGTTTTGCTGGAAAATGCCATTACCCCCATACAACAGTACAGTTATTCCACCGGCAAAAACTCAAGCGACAGCGCCATGATCATCGATGCGATGGATATTTTATACTCGGGCAAGGTAGATGGCTTTTGCATTGTATCAAGCGATAGTGATTTTACGCGCCTCGCCATCAGGCTGCGCGAAGCCGGTATGAAAGTAATAGGCATAGGCGAAAAGAAAACATTGATTCCTTTTATTACCGCCTGCGACAAGTTTATCTATATTGAAATATTGAAGGAAGATGCCGCAGCCACCCCTGACGAAGACCGGAAAACACGGCCTTCGAAAAAACGCGGAAGCCAAAAATCGGCGCCGATAGATAAAGTTGGCCAGGAACTGGTAAAGCTCTTACGCGATAGCATTGCCGACATTGCCGATGAAAACGGCTGGGCGCATTTGGGAAACCTGGGCACACAGATCCTGAAAAAGAAACCCGATTTCGACTCGAGAAATTACGGGTTTGCCAAAATGCTGCCTTTAATCAAAAGCCTTAATAAATTTGATTTTGATGAAAGGGAATCAGGCAAGGGAAACAATAAACATGTTTATGTTAAAATAAAGTAGAAAAGCACTAACGCTTATTCAACAATATCATAGGCCCGGACCGGCTCATTTTTTGACCGCTTATATTTATATAGAAAATAAAAGTTAAACCTGTAAAGAAGATATACAACAACTGGAGCGGTAACTACATCGACAGTATAATGAATATGCTGTACCAACAAAAGGTAGGCTACCGTTATGGTAGCTAAAAGGCCTATTATTTTATCAACCGGTTTTTCGAGGCATAAAAATATAAGCATTAGGGTAGCCGTATGGCCTGAAAAAAAGAGGTCTTTAGTTACTGACGCTTCCCCGTAAAACGCGCCGCTCAGCGGATCAGATAACGGAATTAAGCCTACCGGGGGCGACAGGGGCACCATGCTGATACATAAAACCCGTGCAACGGTAACCATGGCCAGGGTTAGGCAATAGGTAATAAAAATAGAAGGTTTATGTATCGCCCTGTATAATATCAGCAGGATCATTGACCAAATAATGATAAATATCAATAAAGAAACATTGTGAGGCGCTATGTTAGCCAACACCCGGTCATGTAAAACTACCCCATTTCGTTTTTCAATAAAAGCAAAGAAATGGGGAAGAAAAATAGAAAAAACGGGAATCAGCACCATTATCGCCGTCAACTGCAGGCGCTTAACCGGGGAGTTCCAGGTTTCCTTCCAGATTTCAAGTATAGACGTTTTCTGCATATGACTGTTAGACACAATTAGTGCGCAAAAGTAACAATAGATAAATTATTAAGAAAAGTTTAATTTCATGTAAAATAATCTGCGTGTAAAATAACGTAAATAACAATGCAACT
>NZ_CAIWNH010000465.1 GCF_903913935.1 uncultured Mucilaginibacter sp. | reverse complement strand
GCGCCATTTTAGTAGTAATGATTGAATTTTTATCAAAAATAAAAAGCCCGGCAATCAAAATGGCGCAGTGAGGAAGCATTATTTACAATAAATTTACCAAATTACGGGCAATACGATGGCATTTTTTAAATTCAGCTTTTTATAGAAATAGTCAAAAACTATTTTCAAACAACTGAAAAAACAATGCTTATTTTTAAGTATTGAAAAAACTGTCTTTTGATAATTAATTTTTTAAAAAACAACGCATTACTAACTAAACCATAAAATAAATGGGATTTATCGACATCGTAAAAAGGGAATATTATTTTATAAATAATTATGTTACTGAAAGGAAATTCAGAAAAGTGAAACAGCCTTTCGTCTCAGATTTAATCACTTCTGAAGATTCGCGTATTCACTGGAAATACCTGGAAGTTGCTGACAAAATAGTTCTTGATCTTGGCTGCGGATTGTGGGAGGTAAGCGACCTTGAGGCAGCCTCTCCGGTATATTTTAAAAATAAAGGTGCTAAAAAAGTAATCGGTGTTGATCTAAATGAAAAGGATATCAATGTGCTAAAAAAGTATTTCGATGAGCATTTCCCAGCAGACGGGTCTGAATTTCTTGTAAAATCAATTACAACGACTAACGATTTAACGACACTGATAACGCAATACCAAATTGAAAGCATAAAGTGCGACATCGAGGGTTTCGAAAAAGTGATGTTTAGCATCGATAAAAGCCAGATTGAAAATGTTAAAAACATTTCTGTCGAATACCATAACCGTCAGCTATTATTAGGCTTATTACAAACCCTCAAAAAATGGGGTTTTTCGGTTATCAATCATAGTAACTTCACTTACGCTTCTCAAACCATGGGGGTTATCACTGCCAAAAGAGACTAAACAAAAACCTTGCCATTCAACGTTCGAATTAGGATATCCATTTTTAATATACCGTATATTTGCTTTGCAGATCTTTTAAATGAGCCAGGTAAGGGAAATAAAATGCCCGCATTGCGGTGAATGGACTTTATGGAACGGAGGTATTGACGACCGATGCCTGTATTGCAGTGGTTTTTTGGAGCCACAGCGTTTTTCGCGCGAGGTAGAAATAAAAGTAAACCGCGAGCTGTTAAAAGAAAACGATTACCTGTTTATAAAACCCACAGACGGTGCTTTTACCCGTTGGTATAAGAGCAGTTTAAATTCACTGCGCTGGACGGTATATTATGTTCAGATCGCGTTTTTTCTGTTTGCAACCTGTTTGCTGGTATTACTCAGCTTGATGGCCGTATAGATGAAAACATTGCTCAACCCATGGTTCATCGCCGGCTGCCTGGTATGGCTGATTGTAAAAACAACCCGGGTGTTTGATATCCCTGTCTCCTGGTTAAACGGCTATATCACCGATTTTTTTGCAGTGCCCGTAATTACCAACATCGGCCTATGGCTGCAAAGGGTGTTCATCATCAAAAGTAATTATTATGTATTATCGCCTTTGCAGGTAACGTTTATGGTGGTTTATATCAGTTTGCTTTTTGAAGGGTTGTTACCGTTACTCTCCAGAACCTATACCGCCGACTGGATAGACGTGCTGCTGTACTGTATGGGCGGTTTGTTTTTTTATCAGGTGATGAATAAACCGGTGTTAGAGATTAGAGGTTAGTGATTGGAGATCAGTTAAAAAGTCATTTCTAATCTCTAATCACTTGGCGGCGATACTTAATGCTCCGGTCGGGCACCTGGCTACCTGCTCCTTTATTTCCTGGCTGGTTGCGCCATCCATATTTACCCAGGGTTTTGCTTTGGGATTAAAAACGGTTGGCAGTTGCGTGGCGCATCGCGCGGCATGCCGGCAGAGTTCCGGTTTCCATACTACAGTGATATCATCATTAGTATAGCTGTGTTTTTCCTTCTCTTCTTCTTCACTATAAGCAAATGTGCGGATCTGGATCTCGCCTTCAAGTATTTTTGAAACTGGGCAGGCTTTCGCGATCTGGATCAAACGCTCACGTTGTTCATCCGTTACCGGCGTTAAAAAATCGAGGTCGCGGTCAATCACTGTAACCCTTTTTCCTTCTTTTTCTTCAAAATACATATTTACCGAGGCCGCTATTTGGGGGATATCCCAGCCTTTATGGTCGATGTACATGCGCAGCGTTGCCAGTGTACAGGTTGCCAATGATGATAATAACAAGGTATGAGGATCAGGCCCCTGGTCGTTTCCACCCGAACTCTCCGGCTCATCAGCAATAAATTTACCGTGGCGCCATTCAACAGTACATTTATATTTTTCCATCCCGATACGGGATATGATGGGGTGTTCAAACTTGTATTTCATCTTGTCACAATTTAATTTATTCAACCTGCCATATGCCGTCCCGAAGTTTTCTACTATGAACTATGAACCATCAACTATGAACTAGAAAAGCACATCAGCAAACGCAGGAGTAATATCGAATATTTTTTTCGCAAAAGGGCAAAGCGGCAAAATTTTGATGTGATTTTCGCGCGCATAGGCAACGCCGGCTTTTACCAGCTGTAAGCCAAGGCCTTTGCCTGCATATTCGTCATTAACTTCGGTATGGTCGATGATCATTTTACCCGGCCCCGAGAAAATATAATGCATTAAAGCAATCTCTTTCCCGCCATCTTCTATATAAAAAGCCCCGCGTTTGCCATCGTTTTTATTTTGTATTTCCATTGTATCTTTATGTAACGTATTTATTTTTGCCAAAACGCTAATTGCAGCTTCTTTCGGACCTTCCTGCCGGCAGACAGGCTTTCGGACTTCCTTAAAAATTAAAACTCATTTCCTGTAAAAATAAAGAATAATCCTTACTTTTAATTGTATGGAAACAGTAACCGTTTCAACCCTCAGAACTTTTGAAGCATTAAAAAACGTGCCTGATAATCAGCTGCAATGGCTTATTGATAACAGTAAAAACCGGCTGCTTTCCGATGGCGAATATTTAACCCAACAAGGCCAACCACTTGCCGGGCCGCATTTTATGATCAAAGGCCGGATAGTGCTTTACATTACACAAAATGGCAGCCGGCGCGAAATTGCCACATTGCGCCCGGGCGATATCTCGGGCTATCTGCCCTATTCCCGTGGCGTTACGGCTAGCGCCAGCAGCCATGCTGTGGGCGAGGCGCAGATCATGTCGTTTCCGACAGAAAGGATCAGGGAAATGGTAAAAGACCATTTTGAACTCACCCAGGCCCTGGTACATGTAATGAGTAACCGGGTGCGCGAGTTTACCGCTATGCAGCAGCAAAATGAAAAAATGATGGCGCTGGGTAAACTGTCGGCAGGTTTGGCGCATGAGCTGAATAACCCCGCATCGGCCATTGTGCGCGATTCGGTGTCGCTTTTGGAACATTTAAAAATGGAACCGGTAAGCTTTAAAAAAGTGATCTCCATTCAAATGACCGGCGACCAGATTGATGCGGTAAACAATGAATTATTCAGGCTGCTTGCGGTTAAGGATAACCCGGAGCTATCCCTTAAGGAAAGAACCAAACGTGAAGAGGAGATTGCAGACTGGCTTAATGAACGAAATATTGAAAACAGCTATGACCTCGCCGAGAATTTTGTAGATTTTGGTTTTGGTGTGGACAACCTGGAGACTTTTTGCAGCCATATCCCGACGGATTCCTGTTCGCCGGTTTTTAACTGGATCGGCAATTTGCTTACTACGGAAAGAATGGTGCAAAATATTCAGGAATCATCGCACCGCATTGCCAGCCTGGTAAACTCGGTGAAGGTATTTACCCATATGGACCGCGGATCGGACAAACAATATGCCGACATCCACATAGGCATTAAAAACACGCTGATGATGCTGATCTATAAAATCAAGAAAGGCAACATTACTATGGTGAAAGAATTTGACCAAACACTGCCGCCGGTAAATGCCTTGATCGGGGAACTGAACCAGGTGTGGACGAATTTGATTGACAACGCACTGGATGCAATGGAACCCAACGGCAAAGGTACATTGACCATTAAAACAAAAAAAGACAGGGAATTTGTACAAGTTTATATCATTGATGATGGCCCGGGCATACCCGATGAAATAAAATCACGGATATTTGATCCGTTCTTTACTACTAAAGAAATGGGAAAAGGCACCGGCATGGGCCTTGAGGTGGTACACCGGATAGTACACCAGCATAACGGCTCGATAAAAGTAAAATCGGAACCCGGGCGAACAGAGTTTAGTGTTTGTTTTCCGATTGACGGATAATTTTTATTTCGGAATTCAGATTTGTGATTTCGGATATATTTTATTGCGGATGGCGGAATGCCGATTGCGGAATGCTATTGATTTCGGAATTTCGATTTCGGATTTATTTTTTTAATTCGTATTTGATCATTTTATTAATCTTTCGGACTTTCCTGACTTTCGGACTTTCCGACTACTACAACAACTACCAATGGAACGACCTATAATATTTTCAATAGATGACGACCCGCAGGTATTGCGTGCGATAAGCCGCGACCTGCGAACGATGTATGGAAAGGAGTTTAAAATTCTGAGTACAACATCCGCTAACGAAGCGCTTGATACTTTAACTGACCTGAAAAACAGTTCGGATGTGGTGGCGCTGTTTGTTTGCGACCAGCGTATGCCGGAAATGGAGGGCACTGCCTTTTTGGAGAAAGCCATCAAAATATTCCCTGATGCCAAAAGAGTGTTACTTACCGCCTATTCGGATACAGAAGCTGCTATAAAAGCCATCAATGATGTGCGGCTTGATTATTACCTGATGAAGCCCTGGGACCCGCCCGAAGAAAAGCTATACCCGGTTTTAAACGATCTTTTGGACGACTGGCAGGGCAGCTACATCCCCGAGTTTAAAGGCATAAAAGTAGTAGGCTACCAGTTTTCACCGCAATCGCATATGATCAAGGATTACCTCGCGAGTAACCTGATCCCCTACCGGTGGTTTGACGTGGATAAAAACCCGGAAGCCCGGCAAAAATTAGAACTTAACAAAATTAGTGAGGATAAACTGCCTTTGATTGTATATGAAGATGGCAGCTACGAATGCCAGCCCACTATCCGGCAGATTGCCGAAAAGGTGGGTAAAAACCCGCAGATCACCAACGAAATTTATGATGTGGTAATCGTAGGAGCCGGTCCGGCAGGGTTGGCCGCCGCTGTTTACGGCGCATCAGAAGGATTAAAAACACTTTTGATAGAGCGAAAAGCACCCGGTGGACAGGCAGGTTCAAGTTCCAGGATCGAGAATTACCTTGGTTTCCCGGCAGGGCTTAGCGGCGCTGACCTTACCCGGCGGGCCATCAGCCAGGCCTTGCGTTTGGGTGCCGAGTTTTTATCGCCGCAATCGGTAAGCGATATCACCCAAAAAGACGGCTATAAAACCATCATCCTGGAAGACGGGCCCGAGATCATCAGCCGCACGGTAATTATTACTACAGGTGTAGACTACCGGAAGCTGGAAGTAAAAGGCATTGAGCACTTTACCGGTGCCGGCGTTTATTACGGCGCCGCCATGACCGAAGCTTCCGCCTGTAAAGACAAAGATGTGTTCATCATCGGCGGGGGGAATTCTGCCGGGCAGTCGGCAGTATACCTTTCAAAATTTGCGAAACAAGTTTCCATTATCATCCGGCGGGACAGTTTGAGTTACACCATGTCGGCCTACCTCATTACCCAGATAGAGAACATCCCGAATATCCAGGTGATCACCGATACAGAAATAACGGAAGCCCATGGCATCAATTGCCTTGAAAAACTAACGCTCATCAATGTAAAAACAAAAGAGACCGTTACTAAAGAGGCTGTTGCGCTGTATGTATTTATTGGCGCCAAACCTTATACCGACTGGATAAAGCTGGACATCATCCGTGATGAAAAAGGATTTATTGAAACCGGGCGCGAATTAAGGCGTTATGATAATTTTGCCAAAATATGGAAGATGAACCGTGATCCGTTTTTACTGGAAACCAGCTGCAAAGGTATTTTTGCCGCCGGCGATGTACGCTCCGGGGCGATGAACCGCGTTGCGTCTGCCGTTGGCGAAGGCTCCATGGCGATCAGCTTTGTGCATAAATATTTGGCGGAGGTGTAGAAGGGATCGATAAAAAGGGGGTGTCACCCTGAGCCTGTCGAAGGGCACGCGTAAAGGCCTTTGCCCGCATGCTTCGAGTGCCTCAGCATGACACCCTCTGTTTTTAGCCACATTCAATCATCATCCTTCTTTTTCTTTTCCAAAATCACAAAGGCGCTGCGTTTCGGCGCGGGTAAAACGGCGTTTTCACCTTTTACATATTTCCAGATCACATCATTCAAATCAAGGTCAGGAACAGCGTCCTCTTTGGCTAAATTAAAAAACTGCGAACGTTTGCTACTTTGGTTATCCGCTACATTCTTCTGCTCCAGGTTTACCTGTGCTGGCAGGGCTTTGTAAGGCGATAAGTTGGGTTTCTCGTTAAAACACTCAAAAAGTGGCACCGCGGCCGCGTCATACTGGCTCATTGGGGGCAGGTTCAATATCAGCTCAATGGTGCGCAATACGCCCGATGTTGAATACATGTTATGAATAACGGCGTTGTGCTTTACATAAGGCCCGGCAACATAAACCGGCGAACGGTGCGCATCAATATGATCGGGTCCGTTTTGGGCATCATCCTCCAAAACAAACACGACCGATTCTTTCCAGATCGGGCTTTGAGATAAATGCTCAATTAACAGCCCAACGCCCTGGTCGTTATCGGCAACTGCGGCAATTGGCGAGATGGCGCCCTTTTGCTGCCCGCTGGTATGGTCGTTGGAAATACGGATAGTGCTTAATTGCGGTACTTTATTGATTTTAAGTAATGAATCAAAATCATGCGCCCATACCTGCTCTCGGTAACGGTCGGTAATGTCGAGATCAAAGCTTGGCGCTTTAACGCAGTAATGGCCGATTAGTGATTTAATATTCGGCTTATAGTCGTCGGCAAATTCGCCGTAGGTACGGTAGCTTACACCCGCCCTTTTGCAGTAATCCCAGATATAGCCGTCGCGCGGGTCGCCAATCTTACGGGTACCTTCTGAATCGTAGTTACCGCCCCTGCTACCGTAACTGGTGGGCCATGTTTTTTCGATAAAATCAGTGGCGTAAGCAGCGGTGCTCCAGTTATGGCCATCGGCGCTCACCTCGGCATCTACATAAAAATTATCCAGCAAAACAAAATTGTTTACCAGGGAATGTTCATTCGGGGTAACTTTTTCGCCAAAAATACATAACGAAGTGTCGCCGTTCCCTTGCGGTACATCCCCCAAAACCTGGTCGTAAGTCCGGTTTTCTTTAATAATGTAAAATACGTGTTTTATGGGCGAGGCCTGTCCGCGTTTCCGGGGTATCGGGTTGCCCTCAATACCGGCCGCAAGCGCTGAAACCTTAGTATTAAAAGGAGTATTAGCGTATACCTCGCTGGTATATTTTTTTAGCTGATCAGCCTTTGGCGCATCAATAAAGGACAATGTACCTTTAAACAAACCGCCAATATATTGTTCGCCCCTTGAGGTAGGCGCTTTTTTGTAACCGCTGTTATCTGCTTTTTTAACAGGCTGCGGCCCCTCAGGATTAGCCATACTGGTAAAACCCTTGCCATTAGCCACCAGGATTTTATTGCCTAACGTACGCACATAGGTTGGATACCAGCCTACAGGGATAAAACCTAAACTATGGCTGCCGCCGGGTTGGCTTACGTCAAAAACTGCCAGGCAATTGTTATCAGCATTGGCGATATACAACGTTTTCTGATCGGCTGACAGGGCCAGCCCATTGCTGGTTGAACCAGTTAATTTGGTGGGATAAAGCGCTGTCGATATTACTTCTATCGTCTTTTTTGTAAGGGTGTTGATCACCGAAACCGAATTATCATTCGCGTTGGCAACAAATAATATTTTGCCTGTTTTATTTAACAGCAGCTCGTTGGGGTGACTGCCGGCAGCAATACTAGTCATACTTCCGGTATGGGTATTATAACAGGTAACTTCCGATCCGCCCCAGATAGAAATATACAAAGTTGCTTCATCAGGCGAAAGGATACAGCTATAAGCCTCGGCTGCCAGCTTTACCCGTTTTATAATTTTACGGCTTGCCGGTTCTATCACGTATAATGCACTATCCTCTTTGGTTACCGTGTAAAGGCGGGTATTGGCCTTATTTACTGCGATACCTGTGGTGCATATTTTATTATCAGGCCAGGGTTTTCCCAGCTTTATGGTATCCGCCTTGCCAATTTTATTGTTCTGGATATGGAAAGCCATGATCCAGTTATCATTGCCGCCACCGGCATACAGTATTTTTCCATCGTTGCTAAAAGCCAGCCCATACCATGCTTTGCCAACAATTCTTTCATCCAGCTGTTTTTCAGTTTTTGGGTCGATCAATTGAATGGACTGTGTGCTTTCGCCGTTGTTGGTAACCGCCAGTAATTTCCCTGATGGAGATAACTGCATATTAAGCGGCAGGTCTCCCAATTGCAAAGCACGCCCGGCGGGGCTAAGTTTCCAGCCGTTGGGCAGCAATACCTGCCCGGTTTTCTGGATCTTCCCCGGCAATTGTGCGTACGCAACAGAAGCGGTTAAACAAATAGCAGCGAAAAGCAGCGCTTGCACTTTTAGTCTCATAGCGATAAATTGATGATCAAAAGTAGCAATTGCTTTTGAACGATGTTACCGGTTAACATAAACTTAATGTTGATTTGAAAATTTGAAGATTTGGTAATTTGAAAATGATAAAATCAAGTTGAAAGTTTGAAGATTTTAATAAATGAAAAGAACCATTCCCATTTTCAAATTCTCAAATTTTCAAATTAAATTCATTTCTTCTCTTCAAAAAAATAGATCACCAGCATGCTTGCTTCTGTTGTGCCCAGGTTGATGGGCGTATGTGGCATACGCCCGTCAAAAAGCATGGAATCTCCCTGGTTTAAAACAATTTTCTCTTCTTTAAACTGGTATTCTACCTTTCCGGATAACACATATTTATATTCAAATGCGTCCGTTTCAACCAGAGGCCGTATCGCATCAGGTTCAAGTGTCAGGATAACTATATCTATAGTTGACTGGGTGATGGATTGGGTAAATATCCGCTGGTAATGAAAGCCGCTGGCATGTTCTTTCTCGAAATGATCATATTCGCTTTTGCGTTTGATAACAATGGGCAGGTCGGCAGTGCGGGAGCGGATATCTTTAAAAAACTCATTCAGATCAATCTCCAGCGCCTTAATAATTTCTATCAATACCAATAAGGAAGGAATAGTACGGCTGTTTTCAATCTGCGAAATAAGGCCCTTGCTAACGTTGGCCCTGGTAGCCAGTTCCTGGACGGTAATATTTTTTTCGCGCCGCCGCTCTTTAATTCGGTTGCTGATCTGGATCAGTATATCTTCTTCCATTTATCGACAATAGGTTATGGCCGCAAAGTAAACAAATTAGTAAATGTCACAATGCAATATTTTTGTTAATTATAGTTAAAAGGACTTGCATTGACTGACTTAAACGTGAATGATTTTTTAATAATTAAATAACATTCAATACTTTAATTTGCGCAAAATATATTTTATGAACCCAACCACCAACCCTGAAGCTATTGTTAACGAAGTTTTTTCTTTATATGAAAAGCATGGTGATGAAGATTATATCGGGGAGCCGGTTTCGCAACTGGAACACATGTCGCAGGCGGCCCGGCTTGCCGAAGAAGAAGGGTATGACGATGAAGTGATCCTGGCGGCTTTTTTTCATGACATCGGCCATTTATGCGCCGGGGAGGGACAAGCTGAAAGCATGGACGGAATGGGGAATGTAGATCACGAAAAATTGGGAGCTGATTATCTTTTAGCACATGGCTTTTCAGAACGGATAGCCGACCTGGTGCAGGCTCATGTTATTGCCAAGCGTTACCTTACTTACAGGTATGCCGAATATTATAATAAACTTTCGCCCGCAAGTAAAGTAACACTCGAATTCCAGGGAGGGATGATGAGCCCTGAAGAAGCAGCAGCATTTGAACAAAAGCCAGATCTTGACCTGATCATCCGTTTGCGCTACTGGGATGATATGGCAAAAGATACGGATGTAGCGGTTAACAACATCGCACACCTTAAAATGCTTGCGCTTGACCATCTTACGGACCGGGCAGCGAACAAGGATTAGCGAACACTTTTTTCACCAAAAACCGGCTTTACACTGGTATTTATAAACATTACCACGATTTGGGCGGATATCTACCTGGGAGCATACGTTTATTATTTAAATATAGTATTAATTCAGTGTGAGTTATTTGTAATATTCCGGTTATATATAAACCCATCTCTTAACCTTTTCAAAATCTAATCTTAAATATTGCTTAATCCTGAGTTTGTTTATCAATAATAAACAAAGTTTAGTATTGCTGAATGAAAAATCAACTTCCTTCACTATTAAACTTTAACAGATGAAACAGATTTACAAAACAATCAAAACCGTAGTAACGGTGTTGTTATTCTGTCTTGCGCCATACGCACTAATGGCGCAAACCAAAATTTCAGGAACAGTTACTGATGACACACACCAGCCATTGCCCGGCGTAAACATAAGGGTAGCTGGTACTAAAACAGGCAGCATTACCGATGTTAACGGCCGGTATACAATTGCTGTGAGTAAAGGGCAAACATTAAAATTTAGTTTTATCGGCTACGAAGAACTAAATGTGCAAGTTGCCGATCAAACAATTATAGATGTCACCCTTAAGGTTAGCGCCAAAGGATTGAATGAAGTAGTAGTAACCGCCCTTGGTGTTAAAAAAGAAACCAGGCGCATTGGTTACGCTACGCAATCAGTTAACGGCGACGATCTGACCACGGCTCGCGACCCTAACCCTATCAACGGGTTGATCGGTAAAGTTGCCGGTTTGCAGGTGGGCGCCACTTCAGAAATTTTAGGCGTACCAAACGTAACCATTCGCGGAAACACTGTTTCATTGTTCATTATTGACGGGTTACCGTTCAACTCTGATACTTATGACATCAGCCCTGATGACATTGAAACTTATACCGTATTAAAGGGACCTGCGGCAGCAGCGCTTTATGGCAGCCGCGCACAGTTTGGCGCCATCATTATCACCACTAAAAAAGGCGATAAAAACAAAAAGGGTATTACTGTTGATATCAACAGCAGCACCGTGCTAAATAAAGGTTTCATCGCATTTCCGCGGGTTCAGCACTCATTCGGACCTGGCGAAAACACTTTTTATGAATTTGTTGACGGTAAAGGCGGTGCACCCGGCGGCGTTGATAGTGATTACGATATCTGGGGGCCATATTTTAACGGTCAGCTGATCCCTCAATATGACAGCCCGGTGGTTAACGGAGTTCGCCAGGGCACACCGTGGACAGCCCGCGGCGCCAATAACCTGGCCAATTTTTTACAAACTGGCTATCAAACCAATAATGATGTCGCAATAACTGCCAATGGCGATAATTACAACATCAGGTTTTCGGCTTCGCAGGAACACCAGCAAAGCTACATTCCATCACAATACCTTGATATTGCCAATGCGAACGTTTATGCTTCCTTTAATGCATCATCGCGTTTAAAATTTGAGGCAAGTTTAGACTTTAACCGCCAGAGTACAGATGATTTTCCGGATGTTCAGTACGGTCCTAACTCTATCATTTACAACATGGCGATTTGGACAGGCGCTGACTGGAGCGTTAACTCGCCTGACATTAAAGCCATATGGCAGCCGGGTAAAGTTGGTATCGCTTCGAATTTCGAAGAATATACCCGTTACCATAACCCATATTTCCTGACAAAGATATGGACACGTGGTCATCATAAAAATGATGTTTACGGTTACCTGGGCGGTACTTACAAATTGAATGACAACCTGAACGTAGCATTAAAATCACAGATCAGTACCTATAATCTATTACGTACGGAAGATATGCCCTATTCGGCACACCCTTACGGACGTGAAGGTAACATGGGTGATTACCGTGAAGACCGCCGCGACCTGTTTGACAACAATACCCTGTTAACAGTAAACTACAATTATACCGTCGCAAAATTCCTTAACTTATCGGGTTTGGTGGGTAGCAATCTGCGCAGCTTTAAATACAACTCAAGCTGGGTATCTACCAACTACCTGAATGTACCGGGCGTTTATTCGTTCAGCAACTCAGAAAATGCCCTGCAGGCTACCAGCTTTAATTCGGCACAACTGCAGTTAAGCGAATTCGCTTCAATGGACGCCTCTTTCGGCAAGTATGCTACCTTATCAGGTACTATCCGTAATGAATACTCATCGGCATTTCAGCAACCGACTACTTATTTATATCCAAGTTTATCACTGGCTACCGTGATCTCGGATTATATCAAAATGCCCGATTTTATCACCTTCCTGAAAGCCAGGGCTTCCTATGCCAATATCCGCAGTGATGCAACCAGCCCGACTATTGGCCCTGCGCCATACAGTTCTATCACCGCTTTTGGCGGCAGCACCGGGGCGTCATTGTATGATAACCCGCTAGGTTATGGCAGCACATATAATTCGCCATACAACGGACCAACTTATGCATTGAATACTTCCTATTTAACTGCGAAACCATATAACAGCCAGACCGCTGGTTATGGTTCCGACAATTTGTATGCTAACGGTATCGTAACATCAACACGTGTAAACTACGAAGAAGGTTTTGATATTAAATTCCTGCAAAACCGTTTGGGATTAAGCGCCACAACGTTCCAGTACATTGATGGTCCGCAAATATTGCCGAATGCTATTTCTACCTCTTCCGGCTATACAATCGAATACATTAACGCATTAAAGACCAAAACTACTGGTTACGAACTAAGTGTTACCGGCACCCCAATAAAAGATCTTGGTGGCTTTGGCTGGGATGTTTTAGCCAACTTCGCTACTTACAAGCAAATATTTGAGCAGCTGCCGCCGGGACAGTCAACATATAACACCTTCTTCCACCAGGGTGACAGAACTGACGCTGTTTACGGTTCAGCATTTGTTAGAACGCCAACAGGACAGATCATCTTTGGCTCAAACGGTGAAGCATTGGTAAACCCGGTAGCCCAAAACCTGGGACACGCAACACCTGATTTTAACTGGTCGTTTTATAACAAATTCCATTACAAAAGCGTAAGCCTGGGCTTCCAGTTTGACGGTGCAGTGGGTGGCGTTATTTCAGATTATATGCACAATAAAACAATGCGCGGTGGTGCAAATGCCTTAACTGCTGAAGGTGCATTAGGTGCGGCACGCTACCAGGACTGGAAGAATTTCCCGCTGAATGGAATTACACCAAATGCAAACTATACCGGCAGCTATGTTGCCCCAGGTGTGGTTATATCTAACGGCGTGGCACCAAACTACGATTCACATACCGGTAAAGTATTAAATTATAGCGCGTTGCAATATGGCACTAATACTACCCCGGTTTTTGTACAGGAATTTGCCAGCGAATATTATGGTGTAACTGAAGCCAACCTGATGAGCAAAACCTATGCAAAATTAAGGGAAGTGACTTTGGATTACGATTTACCGAAACGTTGGTTGCAGAACACCTTTATCACTAAGGCTTCGCTTACCATTTACGGCCGTAACTTATTGTACTTCTACAAAAACCCGGAATTTAAAGACGTTGACCTGGACCAATACGCAAACACATCAGATGGACGCACAGGCTTACAATCGCCTTCGGTTCGCAGTTACGGTCTGAACATAAAACTTTCATTCTAATTTAAATTGGATAATGATCATGAAAAAATTAATAAAAATTTGTTTAATGCCGGTGCTTTTAGCACTTACGGTAAGCAGCTGTAAGAAAACATTTCTTGCTGACTCAATCAATAACAACGTTCCTACGAGCGTACCTGCTTCGTTGTTGCTGAACGGTGTTGAATATAACATGGTTGATTTCCCTGACAACTCT
Organism: uncultured Mucilaginibacter sp.; assembly: GCF_903913935.1. Taxonomy (GTDB): domain Bacteria; phylum Bacteroidota; class Bacteroidia; order Sphingobacteriales; family Sphingobacteriaceae; genus Mucilaginibacter. The sequence goes on along the minus strand of NZ_CAIWNH010000465.1, from coordinate 3,291 downwards.
TCGGAAATTTACGACCAGTATTATATTTACAATTATAATTATTACGGTAATAACCAATATAATTTGGGCTCTGGCGACAATTATTACACCACGCTTAAAAATGTTGTCTTAATGGAGCAGCAGGCGGCAAAAGCGGGTTCGCCTGCGGTAAACCCATATAGCGCTATCGGTAAGTTTTTCAGAGCCTACTTCTTTAGTAAAATGAGTCTGGAAGAGGGTGATATCCCGATGACCCAGGCTTTGCAGGGTTTGAGCAACCTTTCGCCAAAATACGACACACAAAAAGCAGTAATGATCCAGTCATTAGCCTGGTTAGAAAGTGCAAACTCGGATATGACTAGCCTGATCGCTTCCGGAAACGGTTCATTAGCCGGCGATTTCTTCTTTAGTGGCAATCTTTCTGAATGGCAAAAGGTGGTTAATGCTTTCCATATCCGTTTATTGCTGGAATTAAGCAAACAAGCTGCTGATGCCGACTTAAATGTACCTGCACAATTCGCAAGCATCGTTAGCAATTCAACAAAATATCCATTAATAGCAAGTTCAGCTGATAACTTGCAATTCAATTTTGTCGCGCCAAATAACTACTACCCGCAAACACCAGATAATTTCGGGCAAAATGGTTCAAGGCAAAATTCGTCACAAACTTATATTAGTTTGCTGACTACATTCCAGGATCCAAGGGTTTATGCTGTTGCTGAACCTGCCCGCCATTTGGTGGACGACCTTCACCAAAGCCCAACTGATTTCGCTTCGTTTGTAGGCGCAGATCCGGGCCTTGACCTTGGTATTATGTACGCCAATGCAAACGCCCAGGATTATTCATTCCTTAACCGTCACCGCTATTATTCAACCTATACCGGCGAGCCAAGCGTACAGATCGGGTACCCTGAATTGATGTTCAACATTGCCGAAGGTATAAACCGCGGCTGGGCTACAGGAAGTGCTGAAACTTATTATATTGCAGGCATCCAGGCTTCAATGGCCTCCTACAGTATTCCGGCGACCGGCTCCTTTACCGCCTATTTTTACAAGCCCGGTTCAACAGGTGTTGCCAGCATATCAAATTATGATACTTATTTGATCAACACCAACTGGAACACTTATTATGCGCAATCGGCAGTAAAATATGCAGGCAGCACAACTGGCTTAACCCAGATTCTGCAGCAAAAATACCTGGCCTTATTCCGCCATTCAGGTTTAGAAGCCTATTTCCAATACCGCAGAACAGGTGTGCCTGCATTTACAACAGGCCCTGGCACCGGTAACGGACAGCGTATCGCTTTACGTTTCCAATACCCTTCGTCTGAACAATCGGCCAATACCGCAAACTACAATGCAGCTTTAGCCAGCCAATACGGAGGAAACGACGACATAAACGGCACGATGTGGGTGTTAAAATAGAGTTCTTTTTTTTAATTATTGAGGATTAATTAATTAATTGGCGAAGGCGGGAGTAACATCCCGCCTTTATTTTATTTTTAGTATTTTGATTAAACGTGCTTTAAGTACATGCCAAAAATTAGACTGCGCTTTTATTTACTTAAAGGGGCTCAATACTTATTTTATACATAATTTACCAACGCTATGAAAAAGCTATTTTTTTCTATGTTACTGTGTACCGGAGCAATCTGTCAAAGTTATGCACAAAAACAGGTCTCGATATTAGAGGTACCCGGTACAGATAAATATTGTATCATTACCCCACATGGAACGTCGGTATTGCCAAGTGGCAGGTTTGTTACGCCGGCCGGCGATTTTGTCCGCATCACACATGATCCGTTCGGGCTGTCAATCTCGCCTGACGGAAAAAAAGCTGTAACCCTGCATAATGGAGTTATTACGCTGATCGACCTTGCTACCATGGATGCAGTCAGGGTACCCTCCTACGATAAAAAAATTGTCTCCCCCATACTTGACGGCTCATTTTTGGGCGTGGCTTTTGCACCGGATTCAAAAACTGTTTACCTGAGCGGCGGCGATGATGGTGCAATCATGGTTTACGATACCGAAAACCTGCAGCGAACAGACTCGCTATCACTCAATGGCAAAGTTGGCGGCAAGGATTACCAGGACAGTTTCACCTCCGACCTGCTGTTAAATCCAGATCATAACGAATTGCTGGTGCTTGACCGTGGCAATTTCAGGCTGGTGCGTGTCAGCCTTGCAACAAAAAGCATTACAGCATCCATTCCTGCCGGAAGGCAGCCTTTCGGGCTTTCACTAAGTCCGGATAAAAAAACCGCCTTTGTTGCCAATGTGGGTATGTATTCATACCCGCTGATAACTGGTGCAACCCCTCAAAATGCCGACTCCATTATGATATCCCGTCATCCATACGGAAATGACACCAAAGAATCGATTGAAGGGACCGTAGTTGAAGGAAGGAAGATTCCGGGCGTTGGAAGTCCGCTGTCGCCCGAAGCGATGAGCGTTTTCACTATCGACCTGGGCACCAATAAAGTGATCGATAAGTTTAAAACCGGCTACCAGGTAGGGCAAATGATTGAAGGTGCTGAGGTTGTTGGCGGCGCCAGCCCGAATTCTATTGCCGCAGGTACGCAATACGCCTATGTGACCAATGCCACAAATGATAATATTTCCGTCATCGACTATAAAAACAACAGGCTATTGGGCGAGATACCGATCAGGGTAGATAGCAGGATAGACCATTACCGCGGTGTGCTGCCATTCGGTATTTGTTTAAGCAAAGATGAGAAGACGCTGTATGTTGCCTTGCTGGGCTTCAATGCCGTAGCGGTAATTGACGTACCATCAAAAACAACTATAGGCTTGATCCCCACCGGCTGGGGGCCGTCGAGGGTAAAACTATCTGCCGATGAAAAAGAGTTGTATATTACCTCGTGCCGGGGGTTTGGCGCCGGGCCAAATGGCGGCAAAGGGTTTGTACGTCCCCCGCAGGGAACCTATATTGGTGATATTCAGCTTGGCCTTTTTCAAAAGCTGCCGGTGCCTGATGCACAACGGCTTGCAGGCTATACCAGCCAGGTAATTGCCAATACCTTTTTGGTCAAAAAGGTTAACATCAACCCCAAAAACCCTTTACCCGCCTTACCGGGTGCAACAGCTACGCCAATAAAATACATCGTTTATATTACCAAAGAGAACAGAACCTACGATGAAGTTTTGGGCCAGTTAAAAAATGCAAATGGTGATAGTACACTGGCGAGGTTTGGTGTACACTGCGAATACACCCTGCCCGATGCACTGCGCGTGAAATTACCGGGGCTTAACGTTGCGCCTAACCACATTAAAGCCGCACAGCAATTT
>NZ_CAIWNH010000464.1 GCF_903913935.1 uncultured Mucilaginibacter sp. | reverse complement strand
GGGAATACAGAATTGTAGGGGCAGTTAAAGAATATTTATATGATAATACAGACCTTTACAAGAACCCTTTTTTATATAAAAATCCGTATAATGCCGAAAATAAGACATTAGTAGGCACATACGAATATGACGGCATTAAATTATATTTACAAAATGCCGAAGCGTTTGAAAATATTGTCGAATCTCTCAACCTGAAATACGGGTACTTAAAGGCGCGTACAAGCGAGCCGGTACTTGACCGTATTTTTGCCCGCCATTTTTGGTGGACGGGCGTGGCGGCTGATCCCCGATTTAAGGAATTATCGGGTTATTGCATCCAAAAGGCAACCGACCTGGGCTATAAAGGCGAAAAATATATGGGGGGCCCGGCAGGGCATACCTTAGCCAACATTTTGGGATGGAAACCGGTGCGCTTTATGGCCTACTGGCAGCAACGTTTTAAAGCATCATGGGCCTGAAAGCAAACCTCATTTTCTGGGCAAGGCAATTTCCGTTTGTTTTTCCAAAACATATTATTACTTCATGCACGGATTGGATAGCAGAACAAAAAGAGCGAAAAGGCGTCTATTTTGCACAGCGTGGCCCATGGGTAAAAACTATTTTTGAGGCAAACTTTTTTCAACACGGCGAACCAAAAACACTGGGCACACCAAATGAAAAGGCTTTCTATCTCAACCGGAATTATCCAATAGAAAAAGCCTCGTTGTTTTACCTGCAGAACACCTATTTAATGGGCCATAAAGGATTGGTGTTGACCGCTGATCACCAGGTTTTCCAGGAGTTTAGCCACCATTTTGGGATATCAACCTTAAAAAAGTTTCTGCGGAAAAACCCGTTTTATACATTCACAGGCAAGGCACAAAAAGTAATTGGCAATGGCGCGGTACTGGTGTCGCCTGAGAGCCATAATTATTATCACTGGCTGAATGATGTGCTGCCGCGGGTAAAGATTTACGAATCAGTTTTAGATCAGATAGATCATTTTTGCATCTCCTCGAAAGTACCGCAAAAATTCCTTGACGTTTTGCCGCATTTTGGCATCCGGAAGGAAAAAATTCTATTGATCAATGAAAGCGAAAAGCTTCATTTTGATCATTTGTATGTGGCCTCACTACCGGGCAGCGAGGGGCGGTCACCGCAGTGGGCCATTGATTACCTGCGGGATAAACTCATCAAACCAGGGAAAGCAAAAAGTCCATCGAAGAAAATCTACTTTAAACGTGGAGCCGTTGCCGAAAGGATGGTGCTTAACGAAGATGTCCTTATACAAACACTCCAAAACAACGGGTTCGAAATAATCGATCCCGACCAATTGACCATTGATGAACAGGTTGACTTGATGCAACAGGTAAAAGTTGTGATCGGCGTACACGGGGCGGCGTTAAGCAATTTGCTTTTCAGCCCGGATCATACTGCTGTGATTGAAATTTTTTCGCCGGATTATTTCCGGACGGACTGTTATTACACTTTGTCCTCGGCTCTTAAATTAAACTATTGGTACGTTGCTGGTGATAAGCCCGCCGGCGCAGGCTGGGGCGACATTGTGGTACCCGAAGAATTACTTTTAAATACGATTAAACAGGTAAATGGCTGAGAAAAAACCGATGCAAAATATTATTGCCATCGACTTGTTACGGGCACTTGCCGCTCTGGGAGTTTTTACCTACCATATGCATGT
>NZ_CAIWNH010000463.1 GCF_903913935.1 uncultured Mucilaginibacter sp. | reverse complement strand
CTTTACGGCAGCGTTTGTGTTTTTTTGAGCGATGCCGGCAAAGGGCAGCAGGATGATTGCCAATAATAAGTATTTCATCGTTGGAACATTAGTTTTTCTGAATAATTTAAAACAAAAAATACAACCTGATACAATTATTATAAAATATTCTTAATTTTATGTGATATTACATAATAATATTACAAAGCCCCCGTTAAAAGTAAGTTGTTTGGCAAAATAGCTGATAATAAAACACTTGGGCACAAATTTTGCTCCGGGAAACCAAATGCATTTCTAACTTACCGGTCGCAATCTGACTGGTATTTTTCAAATAAAGAACTTGGATAATCAGTAAACATGAGGTCTGAGATTTAGTTGATCAACATTATTTGATTGATGATGTTGTAATGCGTTCCGGGGTGAGACACGGAACGCATTTTTTATTCCGGTAACGTTCCCGGAAACCCCTTTTACCTTCATCTCTCCCAAATTTTTATTTCCCGGGCATTTAACAAATAGCGTAAACATTTTTGCCATTTCTGTTATTATCTATTAAAAAACCAATATCATGAAATACGCCTATATTATCGGATCAAACGCATTTGTTGTTCACAGCAAAGTGATCACCTATGCCAACCAGGGAGAAGACAAAGAATTTCTGAGGATCAACGCTATTTACCACGACCAGGGTGAGCCTGCCCCCGAAACCCACCTGGATTGTGATATCAATATCAAAGACCTTAACGGCACGCCCGTAACGCTGCTGGCCAGTAAAGCCGTCAACGACGGACCCTACACGATAAAAACAGCCCGGGACAGCGTTGAGGTTTTAAGAACCGATGGCAGCACCCTCATTCACATCCACCAGATGGACGATGATACGGCTATGAGCCTGGAACATAACATTACCGCCGAACTGGAAGTGAGCATGCCAGTAGTAGTGATCCGCATCTTTGGCGACTTCATCCTGGGCGACCTGCGCATCAGCGCACAAAGCGAAAAGCTTTTTGTAAATGATAACGGCTACGGCAATTCCGTACAGGCCGGCCTTAACCAGCTACGGTTTACCGAAGAAGGCGTGGAGGTGTAGGCTGGTTGATGGTTCATAGTTGATGGTTCATGGTTAGGGAAAGCCATAGTTGATGGACCATAGCCATAGTGGGATGTCACGCTGAGGCTCTCGAAGGGTGTGCGTAAAGGCCTTTACCCGCATGATTGGAGTGCCTCACCAAGACTCCCCTTTTTCAATTCTGATAAGACCTTACGTTTACCAAAAGTTGTAAACATTGGAAACAAATGTTGGTAGTGTTTCCAAATTGCTTTCTTCCTGCGATGGACCATGAACTATGGTCCATCGCCCCATTTACCGTCATTCCGGTTTACCTGAAACTGAGATAACCTCAATCAGAATCATCTGCAACGAAAACAAGCTGCCATTGTCCGCCCTTTTTAACGAAAGTAAAATCCTTTTCGTAACCAGTATCTTTTATCTGAAACTGTATTTTAACCGTATACGGGTTTAGTTGAATTTGCTTGATGATCCCTTTTTTTCTGTTTGCAACGAACAGGCCGAAATAGCCCATCTTGTTCTTTGGGATAAAATTAACGGACCCGCTTTCACCTTCATCACCTGAAATCTTATATTTAAGAGGAAAAACGATTCTTGATTTTTGAAAAACGGAATCCGTTTGAAACTTGCCGAAGAATGGATCGAATTTTTCGTCTGTCGAATCTGCCCTTGCCCCACGCTCCACCATCGGCCTGTACTTCGCCATCACTAAAAGCACCATCCGGTTATAGGTGCCCAGGCCCTGGGGCTGGTTGTTATGTTTAAGGAAATGATCGTAAAAAATACCGCTGATGCGGTTTAACCTGCTCTCGTATTTTTGCCAGTAAAGGCGCTCGGCCTTGTAATCGTTACGCACTGGCAGCGAGATGCGCGGCTTAAGCTTTTTAAACTGCAGGCTATCCCTAAAAAACAAGGCATACATACATTCCTCTACCGCTAAATTATAGGCCGAGTAGCGCAGCAGGCGGTCGCGGGAGTTGATACCTGCGATAAAACCGCCGAAATTGGCCTCATCTTCGGTAGCGAAGCCTACCTGGTGCGAGAGTTCGTGGCAGGCTACAAAAGGCCTGTTCACCAAAGGCATTTGCGAATTCATTTGCGCCTCGCCGGTAAAGGGGTCGTAATAGCCGGAAGTGCCCATGTAATTCATCAGGGGGGTAAGCAGTGACGATTTAACCCGCGGGTACCAGGTGCTAAAGTTAACCGAATCGGCCGAAAGCTTTTTAACTGCTGTGATGGCTGTATGATAAATACTGTCGTTGTTTTGCCGCAGATCAGTGGGGTTTACCCTGGCGCGGGTGGCATTGGCGCTGTCGATAAGCATATCGGTCACTTTGATCAAATTCGCGGTGGTATAACTTGTATCCCGCAGGTTGAGCCGCTCGCCCGCGCCGGGGCGGAAATAGTTCATCCCCCAAAACAAATAAAACACCAGGATACCCGTTTGTACACCCATAACAATTGCCAGCAGGAACATACCGGCCTGCTTAAATTGCTTTTTAACCGCCAGTTTAATAAGCCGGAACAGGGCATAAAGCAAATAACCGCTTACCAGTATGTAAAAAATATCGCCCACACTAAAGGGGAATATATTAAACACCGGGTGTAATATTTTACAAATAACCGGGTAAAAGCTTTTAGCATAATAACGCTCAACCGGTTTTGGGTAATTGGCAAGCCACATTAATAAAAGAATAATGACCTCCAGCGCCACAATAACGCCAATCCGTATCATCAATTTTTTTTTGCCCGGGGTAAGCTTCATTGCCTGTAAATATAATGCTTATTAAAACCTGCCAAAACTTTATGTTTAAACTATCAGATACAACAAAAAAGCCCCCGGGGTAACCGGGAGCTTTATGTAAATATTTAAAAGTTCTATTTATTTGCCGATAGCTACCGGAACACTTGTTGTGGCCCAATCCATGCTAAAGCCTTTTTTGTTTAGCTTGTAAACCATTCTTTCCTGGTTGCTAATCGTTTTTGGGGTTACCATAACACGCAACTGGTCGAGGCTTTTATCGTAGCTAAATGCGCCCCATTGTTTGGCTTTTTTGTTAAAAATAACGGTCCATTTACCGGTTTTTGCAGGGATCACAAAAAAGGCATAAGTACCCGCAGGCAATACCTGGCCTTCAACTTTAATGTCTTTGCTGGTGGTAAACTGTGTAGCTTCATTTGCGCCGGCACGGTAAACTTTATCCCATGGTTCAAGTTCGCCATAAACTACACGGCCTTTTACCGACGGGCTGCCATACCATATTTTGATACTTGAACCTGCTACTGTTCCGCTCACACTATCGCGGGGGCTTGGTACAGGCTTTCCGTCTTTACCTAATTGCGCAAACGCCATAGTGGATACTAAAAAGGCGCAAACAAAAAATGCAAGGGCCTTTAATTGAAATGATCTTTTCATAGTGAAATACTGGTTATAATTTTAGTTGGTATAAAGGTAAACTGAAATTGCGGGAATTTTTTTATTCTGACTCATAAATATTGATTTCGTTACAGGATGCCGGAATAAATATTTTCGATAAGCCGTTCAGTTATAAAACTTATTGCAAAAAAAAGCGTTTTTAAATTATAATCACATTGCAGTTAGGAATTGACCGAAAGGTTAAACAATTGTTGTGATTTTGGCCCCGTGTCGCTAGAGATGCGGGGTTTTTATTTTTAATTGTACAAAAACAGGGCTGTTTTGTTTATCCATCATTATTTTATAACATAAACCTATATTTGCCGGTACATTTTGCCCGCGCTATTAATGAAGGATAACTCCAGGATATTTTACCTTTTGATATTTATACTGGCGCTCGCGGTAAATTTTGCCGGCATCAACGTTCATTTTTTTACGGATGACCCCGGTCTTTATGCTTCCATTTCTAAAAACCTGGTCTACAAGAAACAGTTTTTTGAACTATTTACCTACAACCGCGACTGGCTGGATAAACCGCACTTCCCTTTTTGGATGGTGTATTTTAGTTTCAAACTGTTTGGCATCAGCGAATGGGCCTACCGCCTGCCGGCATTGTTATTTTTTATGATGAGCCTGGTGTATACCTGGCTTTTCACCAAAAAGTTTTACGACCGGGAAACTGCTGCAGTAGCTGTATTGATCCTGGCGACAGCGCTGAATACCATATTGGGCAACACCGACCTGCGCGCCGAACCTTATTTGATGGGGCTCATCATCGGCAGTATTTATCATATTGCCGGGCTGCAGCAAAGGTTTAAGTTTAAACACCTGCTGTTAGCCGCGCTATTTACCGCCTTTGCCATCATGACCAAAGGCATATTCGTCATCACAGCCATTTACGGGGCCTTGCTGGGGCAGTTGATCTTACAAAAAAAGTTCAAAACCATTTTTCAATTCAAATGGCTGCTTCTGTTTGTACTGACTTTTATTTTTACCCTGCCGGAGTTTTACGCATTGTTCATACAATTCGACCTGCACCCCGAAAAGGTGGTATTTGGCAGGCAGCAGGTATCAGGGATCCGCTGGTTTTTGTGGGACAGCCAGTTTGGCCGCTTTGTAAACAACGGGCCCATTAACCGCAAAACTTCCGGAAGCATATTTTTTTACGGGCATACCTTATTATGGGCCTTTGCACCCTGGGGCCTATTGTTTTTTTATGGTGTTTTTGAAAAAATTAAATCAGTTTACAAAAAACAGGTCCTTCCCGAATATTATGCCATCAGCGGCGGATTGTTGTTATTATCGCTTTTTTCGCTCTCCCGGTTCCAGCTGCCATTTTATACCAATGCCATTTTCCCCTTATTTGCCATTGTTACAGCCCCCTTATGTTTGGGTGAGTTGAGCAAATTCGGTACAAAATTCAGGCTGATCGTTCAGTGGGTGTTTATCATCCTGCTGCCGGTTGCGGTAATTGTACTAAACACGTTGTTAAAGCCTCAAAATAACTTTTTTATCCTTACAGGAATTTTACTGGGCGGATTAATGGCTGCGCTGGTGATCATCAAAATAAAAGAAACTTACAGCAAAGTTTTCCTGCTAAGCTGCACTGCTGTGTTATTTGCCGGGTTTTACGTAAACACTACTTTTTACAACGAGATAGTACCCTACAAAGGACAAATAGCTGCTGCCGGTTTTGCAAACCAGCAGCAATACAGCGGAGACCCGCTGTATGTATTAAATGCAGAAAACAACCTATACCAGTTTTACTGTAGCCGGCAGGTTGACCTTGTGCCTGCAGAGGATTTCGGCAAATACCTGTTTCCAGCTCATGCATTGATCTATGTGAACCAGCAGACGATGGACCAACTGGTGCAAACCCACGCAAAATTCACTATCGTACGGGCGTTTACTGACTACCCGAAAGAGAATATCCTGCCAGCATTTATCAATGCAAATACGCGTTCTACCGTGCTTGGAAAAGTATACTTGATAAGGAAATCTTGATAGCTAAGTCCGGAGTCTGAAGTCGAAAGTCTTGAGTAAGCAAGATCAGTGTTTTTACTCCACCTTATACCGGTACACCAGCCTGCCTATGTTGCCGTCATTATCAATCCCCTCGATAATTATTTTATAGGTACCCGGACCATCGGCGTTGTAATATTCGAAAGTTGCGTTGCCATCTTTATCCGTTTTCAACTCTGGTTGCCAGTAAACGGTGGAGCGGAGGTCTTTTTGTTTAGATACCCAGGTAGTATTATCGTATTTGGGCGAATAGAATTCCCTGGCTTTATAAAAGCCCATCGGGGCAATAGGCAAAACGCCAATGGAGGCGATGTCTTTGGAATTAAGACCTCTGGATTGTTTAGTGGTAATTATCAAGGCCCCTCCGACGCCATCAACACCGTAAATACTGGCACTGGCGTATTTCAGCACTTCAATCGTTTCTACATCGCTTACATTCACCATATTAATATCTGGTGGGTCAATATAAATCCCGTCCAGCATTAAAAGCATAGGTTTTGCACCATTTATTCCTATCTGCGACATTATATTAATAGATAAATATGGACGATATTCAACTATGCCAACTCTAACAAAAGTTACTCCCCGAAGCCGGCCGTCTAACGCGTCGGATAGTTTTCCGCCTACCCGTTCCAATTCTTCTGCATGCATTACCTGGTCGGCATGCCCTGCACCTGCAAGGCTGAATGTGCGGTATTGGTCATCGGGCTTTTTTTCATGAATATCTACCTGTTTTAACTGGATGCCTTTGCCCTTGAAATTTACTGCATCAGCCAGGCGGATCTTGTCGTTGGCCAGGTAGGTGGCCATCGCAGTAGTATTGAACACCGGATAAGCGCGGGCGAGGTTTTTTTGCACCGGCGGCGCATACTTTGCTTCATCAAACCAGGTGATCTTTGTTGTATTCTTATTTTTAGCGTTTACCGCGCTTAAAACAAAATGTGCGGTGTCGGCAAAAACAAGGTTCGAGAAGCGGAACATTCCTTTATCATCCGAGCCGGTGCTTAATAGCCCGCCACCTTTTGCCGGGATCAGGGTAACAGTTCCATTTGCTATGGGCCTGTTGAACGGGTTTTTTACCTGCCCTGTAAGCTCAATCCCCTTCTCGGGCAGGTAAGCCTGTACTTGTTTTGCAGTGTCCAGCACTTGTTTCCATGCAAACCTCCTGTAACCCTGGGTAAGCATCAATATATCCAGGTTTTTGCGGACAACCGTATCGGTACCGGAAAAATAATAAGCAGGCTGTTCGATATAACCTTTCAAATCAGAGGTAAGGAGGAGATTTGTGAGGATGTTATCCCCGTTATCCTCTGCCTGCGGCAACTGGCTTTCATCGATAACCGAAACCGAGAAATGCCCTTCGGCCGGTTCACCTTTGCGGTTTTGCGCATCCAGGTTAATACTCACCTTTTCTCTTTTAGTGTAAGTATTTTTATCGCTACGGAGGTTCAGGCTCAGCCGGTCGTAGTTTTCAATGTAAATCAAGCGTTCGCATAAGGGTTCATTATCCGGCGAGAAAAGCGTAATGGTAGCCACACCGGTATGCAATTTTCTTTTTAAGATCTCCAGCTTTATTACCGGGCTGTCCAGCTTGCAGTTTACGGTAGTGATCAATCCGCCTGAATAGATCAGCAGGGTATATACCTTGTTCCGGTTATCCGCAAATATTTTTTACTGGTTTTTATACTGACAGATGCATGCGGAATGGAATCGTTATCACCCGATAAAACCAGTCCATTGACTTCGGGTATTGGCAATTTGATATTGTCTGCGCGGCCTTCAGGATAGTTTATTTCGGCGCTATAAGTTTTGCCCTCCGCTGGCTCAAAGTAAAAATACCCCATACCTAAATGCGATGACGCAAAGGTGGCAACCTGCCTGTTATCATTGTCAACAATACTTCCCTTAATATCTATCCCCAGGCCATTTGCGCCTGTTGCTTTGAAGGCTACTTTGCAAGGGATACCGGCAACAAGGCTGCCGCCTTCCGGGAAAAATTGAATATCGGGTTTAATAGCAGCTTGTATGGAGTTACCCGATATGCTCTCCGGAATCCTGTCCGCTTTTACTGATCCTACGGGGATCCCTTTTTCAAAAAAACCAAAGTCGGCATTATTGCGCATCCATTGGGTATAAGCGCGGATGCGGTAATTTCCCGCCGGCAACGAATCGGGCAGGGCAAAATCACCCCAGGCTATGCCGCTGTCCAACTGCAGTTTAATGGATTGATCAATTTTATTTTTTGTGTTGATGAGGTCGACATGCAGCACACCGCTTAAACCACTCAGCATATGCTGCTCACCTGCCGTTACATAAGCTTTAAAATATATCGTGTCACCTATTGCATAGTAAGGTTTATCAAACTGCAGGTAGGCTTTCTCCACCGGCTGGTTTACCGAGAATGCTGTTAGCCTTGCTGTAATGGTTTGTGACGGGCTAATATTTTGCCCATAGGCAAATGAGCAGCACCATCCTCCGACAAAAATTAATCTGAAAATAAATGATATATGCTTCATATGCCTAAGGTTAATAAGGGATTGTAGGTTAAAGCCATGCCATCCAACAGGCGGCAATAGTGCATTGTCGGATGAGTCGCCTAAACGTACTATAAAAATAAAATTAATTTTTCACGGTTGCATACACTTAAAAAGGTTACCATGCCAGGCAGCAGGGGAATGTTATTTTTAAAACAGGTCGCCCCCTTTATTCTACCTTATAGTGATATACCTGCCTACCGATATTGCCGTCGTTGTCGATCCCTTCAATAATTATTTTATAGGATCCGGCTCCGTCGGCGTTATTATAGCTGAAGGAAACATTGCCTTCTTTATCTGTTTTCAGTTCCGGTGCCCAATAAATGGTGGAACGAAAATCGGGATGGGCATTTGCAGCAGAATTGCTTTCGTATTTGGGCGAATAAAATTCACGGGCCTTATAAAATCCCATGGGGGCGATAGGTAAAACACCAATGGAAACTACATCCCTGCCTCGCCGGCCTCCGCCCTGTTTGGTAGTGATCACCAGCACACCATGCCCGCCAGCCCCACCATAAATTAACCCGGTTGCCGATTTTAAAACTTCTACCGTTTGTACATCTGACGACTGCAGGTTATAATCAGGCAGTCTTGTTCCTTCAACGCCATCTACAACTACAAACATGTAGCCAATACCTACCAAATAAGGGTTACCGCGGTTAAATGTAACCCCTTGAAGCCTACCCTGCAGGCTGGCAATAAGCGAACCGGGTACCCTTTCAATCTCGTCCGCCTGCAATACCTGGTCAGCATGGCCTGCACCTGCCAAACTCTGTGTAAAATACAAATCCTTGGGCCGCATATCCCTTACTTCAACCTCTTTAAGTTTGATGCTTTTACGATAGATATCCCTTACCAGCTCAAGCTGCATTTTGTCTTTATCCAGATAAACCCGCATGGCCGTATCCACGCCACTATGCATATAAAGCCTTGCAGCAGGTATTACCTGGGGTTCGTCCCAGCCATCACCAAAAAAGGCTATTTTGGTTGAATTTTTATTGTTTGCATTTACGGCGCTTAGTACAAAATGGGCGGTATCCGTAAAAATTAGGTTTTGAAAACTGAACATGCCATCTTCGTTTGTCGGGCTGATTAAAATACCGCCTTTATGGCTGGAAATCAGGGTAACCGAACCGTTTTTCACCGGATTGTTAAAAAGGTTTCTGACCTGCCCGCTGATGTCGATACCCAATTCAGGTTGATAAGCCAGGGGTTTGTCAACGGCAGCCAATACCTGTGTCCAGGCAAAATGGCGATAGCCCTGTGTCATCATCAAAACATCCAGGTTGTTTGCGGCAATGGGGTCTTCAGTAAAATAATAGGCAGGCTGTTCAATTTCACCTTTCAGTTCAGACGAGAGCAATAAATAACTCAAGATATTGCTGCTGTATTCCCCGGCTTCCGGCACCTGGTCTTCCGCGGTTACTGAAGCCGAAAAATGTCCTTCGGCTGCATCCCCTCTGCGATTGATCGCGCCAAGCTGAATATTTACTTTTTCGCGCCGGGTATAGGTACTTTTATTGCTTTTTATATTAAGGTTAAGATGATCATAATTCTGAACAAAAATAAGCCTTTCGCTCAAAGGTTCATTTGCTGCCGAAAAAAGGGTAATCCGTGTTACACCGGTATGCAGCTTTCGCTTTAACAGATCGAGTTTGATCAGGGAACTGTCGAGGCGGCAGTTTACGGCTGTTATCAGCCCGCCTGAATTAACCAGCAATGTATACGCCTTATTTTTGTTGTTTTGGAAATAAGTCTCATTTGCCTGGATAGAAACCATTGTTTTTGCAACGGAATCGTTATTCACCGCTAACACAATACCACTTGCTACCTGGGCGGGCAACTGAATAGCATCTTCCAGCCCGTTCGGATAATTTATTTTTGCGGTGTAAGCTTTTCCCTCAACCGGAGTTAAATAAAAATAACCCATGCCCAAATGTGCCGATTGGAAGATGGCGACCTGCTGACCCTGTTCGTCAACTATGATTCCTTTTGCATTGATACCTGTCCCGTTTATCCCTACTGCCTTAAATGCAACCTTCGATCGTACGCCGGTTAGCAACATCCCCCCTTCCGGGAAAAACTGAATATCCGGTTTAAGGGCTACGTGTGGCAATTTCACGCCGCCGGTTTCGGGTATCTTTCCGGGTTTAAGGGATCCAACACTAATATTACAGTCAAAAAAATCGATATCACCATCATTTCGCATCCAACGTGTATAGGCCCTAACCCGGTATTGGCCAGTTGGCAACGAATCCGGCAAAGCAAAATCGCCCCATGCTATGCCGCTGTCCAGCTGCAGTTTAATGGATTGATCAATTTTATTTTTTGTGTTGATGAGGTCGACATGCAGCACACCGCTCATATCGCTCAACCGGTGTGAACCTCCCCTAATGAGGTAAGCTTTGAAATAAATAGTATCCCCGGCCGCATAATAAGGCTTATCGAATTGCAAATACGCTTTTTCTGCAGGGTGAGCAGTAGAAAATGTCGAAAACTTGTCGATTATCGTTTTTGAACCATTACCGGTTTGACCAAAGGCTACCGAACAATACCCGCCGATGATCAGCAACACTACTACTTTTAAATTTATGAGGCTCATGGTTATATTTAGGTTTAAAAAACGACTTGCAAATAATTTCGGGGTGACCAACATTATGCAACAATTGCATATATTGGGATGATTTGCCCGTTTTATTGATACACAAATAAACAACTTATTTCCGGCGCAAGCGATTATTAGGTAACTGTTTTTACAACGAAGGTGAAAGTAATTATGTAATAACTGCCTCTTATTGTACCTTATACCTTAACACCTGCAAGCCCAAATTGCCATTATTGTCCATCCCCTGTACTTCAACCCTATAGGTTCCCTTGCCATCCGAGTTAAAAAAGTTAAACGAGCTGTTGCCGGAGGTATCAGTAAGTACATCCGGCTTCCAGTAGATAGTTACACGATTATCGGGCCTGGCGGCTGCATTGCCAACACTATACACGGGGGAATAAAACTCCAGCGCTTTAAAAAAGCCCTTGGGCTCAATGGAGAATATCCCCGGCGACATTTCCTTACTGATAATTTTATCTGCGGTATCAGCAATTCTTGTGGTGATAATCATCACTCCCTGGCCGCCATCGGCGCCATAAATTGTGGCGTTTGCACCCGTTAAAACTTCTATTGTTTCGACCGAACCTGGGTTGATCACGTCGATATCGGCCCCGTTCCCCATATTTGCACCATCAACTATTACCAGCATCGGGTCAACTTTTACACCTGAATTTATAGCAGTACCGGCGATTGGGGAACCTCCCCCTGAAATTACAATACCGGTAACCAGCGACGGTACTCCCCCGCTAAACCGTATGCCCCGAAGCAACCCACTAAGGCCGGTTGAAAGCGAAGGGCTATTTCTGATCGCTTCACCTGTTATAACCTGATTGGCATGGCCGGGACCGGCTAAACTGGATGACCGGTAGTTATCTATTCGTACCATCCCATTAGGCTTCCGGCCAGTTGGCTGCCCGGTTAATGACACATCGCCGACCATAAAAATATCCATTTTTTGAGCACTGGAGATGGGCGACAGGATGTCTGCCCCGGCATCGTAGCCCGCTCCGGTGGCGTTCACTAGGTTAATACCCGGCCCTGCCTGCGGTTGGTCAAGGATTAATTTACCCTGTTTGCCGGCGGGTGTTACCATCGTTAAAATAAACCGGCCCCCGGCCAATAAATCCACATTTGCAAAACGGAACCTGCCATCCTTACTTGTCGTTTGTGTTTGCATGCTCCCGCCTTCGCGCGGAATCAGCGTAATTACAGCATTGCTAAACGGTGCACCTGAGCGGGTTTTTAAAATGCCTGAAATATCTATGGCTTTTTCAGGGCTGAACCTGTTTGCCGCAACTACGGGGCTGTTTTGAAGTTCCTTCCATTCAAACCGCCGAAAACCCTGGGTAAGCATCAACAGGTCAAGGTCTGCACGTGACTCAGGAGTATTATTTGTAAAATAAAAATTCGGTTTTTCAATATACCCCTTTACTTCCGAGCTCAATAACAGGTACGAAAGGATTGAGTTTCCGGCATCATCATCAACCAAAACCTTACTTTCGTCGACAACCGATACCGAAAATGAACCAGTAACAGGGTTGCCAGCTTTATCCCGTGCGCTTAGGTTAAGTTTTACATTTTCGCGGGTGGCAAAAACATGTTTATCGCTGTTTATTGAAAGTTTCAGCAGGTCCGGATTTTGAATAAAGGCAAGGCGTTCATTTAAAGGTTCCCCGGTATCCGAAAACAGTGTCATCTTTAAGATCCCGGTTGGAAAAACCCTGGCCGGAAATTCCAGGCCAAGCACTTCGGCGTCCAGTTTAAGGCTATAGGTTTTTAATGTACCGGCAAAATACAAGAGCAGGCTAAGCTGCTTTCCCCGGTTCTCATCAAAATAAGCATGATTGGCCCTTATGCGTATGGCAATTTTAGAGGGGTCATCCATATTGGCAGTTAGCATGATCCCTTTCTCTTCGGCAACAGGTAAATCGACGCGGTCCTGGGCGCCATCGGCATAAGTAACCTGTGCCTGGTAGGTTTTGCCGGCTACCGGGATAAAACTAAACGAGCCCATACCCAGGTGCACAGCGTTCATCCTGGCTATTTCTTTTTGTTCATTATCAACAACAATACCTTTTACATACATCCCAAGGCCATTTGGGCCAAGCGCTTTAAACGCTACCCTTACAGGCTCATCTGCCACCATACCCCCCCCTTCCGGGAAAAATTGCAGGGCTGGTTTCTTCTCCTGAGCCTGAGATTCAGCGGATCCAACAGCTGCAGTTACCGCTATATTCTGGTCAAAAAAACGGGGGTGTTCATCGTTACGCATCCATTCCGTATACGCCCGTACCCGGTAATTACCTTTTTGCAGGGTATCAGGCAAAACAAAATTACCCCAGCCTGTACCGTTTGTAAGGGGCAGGACGATCGTCTGTATCAACAAATTATTTTTATCAAGCAGGTCGGCGTGTAAAATACTGCTGATAGTTGATGGTTCGTGCCGCTCGCCCATGGTCACATAGGCTTTAAAAAAAACAACTTCGCCCGCCCGGTAATAGGTGTAAGGCCTGTCAAAGTTCAGGAAAGCCTTTTCTGCAACCTTATCGGTCAATAAGGTCTTAAGATTAGCAATCGCGCTGTTAAGCCGGGCGCTACCGGTTTGGCAAAATACTTTTGATTGACAAAAAGCCAGCAAAATCATCGCTGTTAAAACTACCTTTTTCATATTGTATCACATTAAATAGCTGTGCATAAAAAATATCTAAAGCAATAAGCCGGCTAAGGCACCCATCGGTTCTTGCTTTGACGCATGCCATTTAACCGGCTAAGGGCTTATCATTTACCTAGCGGATAAACCGGTTATTGCACTTTATACCTCAATACCTGCATACCGAAGTTGCCTTTACTATCCATCCCCTGTATTTCAAGCCTATAAGTTCCTTTACCATCGGAATTGAAGAAGCTGAAAGTGCTGTTGCCGAATGCATCTGTAATTACGTCAGGTTTCCAGTAAATGGTTGTGCGCTGATCCGGTTTGTTGGCCGCATTCTGGCTGGCATAGGCAGGCGAATAAAATTCAAGCGCTTTAAAAAAGCCCTTAGGTTCAATTGAAAATATGCCCGGCGACATTTCTTTACTGATCACCTGTTCAGAGGCAATATTTGAGCGTGTGGTGATCACCAACACCCCCTGGCCACCGGCAGCGCCGTAAATACTTGCACTTGCCCCTTTTAACAGCTCAACCGCATCAACCGAACCGGGATTAATAATATCAACACTTACACCGTTACCCAGCGTTACACCATCAAAGATCACCAACATCGGGTCAATTTGGGCACCACCGCCTGATAGCGTAACACCGGTTTGCAGCGAAGGTACCCCATTGTTAAACTGTACGCCATGCAACAAGCCGTTTAATCCGCTTGAAATAGAGGGAGCATCTTTAATGGCGTCACCTAAAACAACCTGGTCGGCATGACCCGGGCCACCAATATTTGAAGAATGATAGTTATCGAGCCTTTTGGCCGAATTGCCTTTAGTATCAGTTGTTACCTGGTTGGTTATTAAATTACTTGCCTCTGCTATTTTTGCTTTACGTTCATCCTGGAAAGACATCAACAGGTCAGCACTGGCATTGTATTTTTTATTAGCGGGCTCTCCCGGTACAATTACCGGCGGCACCAGGGGTTTATCAAGCGTTAACACACCCTTTTTACCGGACGAAGACATGGCTTTTAATACAAATGCGGTACCTGCAGAAAAATCCATATTTAAAAAACGGAATTTCCCTTCATTGTCTGTAGTAGCCGTTTGCAAATTGCCACCAGATTTTGGGATGAGGGTGAGGACACAATCCGGTATGGGCGCACCGCTTTTTGTTTTAAAAACCCCTGAAATATCCATTGTCTTTTCTGCGGCAAATGCATTCGCGGTAACAGGCAGGTTGCCGTTTTCAAGGGCTGTCCAATCAAACCTGCGATAGCCCTGGGTAAGCATTAAAATATCCAGCCCGGCACGTGTTTCCTTAGTAACGTTTGCAAAATAATAGTTTGGCTTTTCAATATATCCTTTTACTTCGGTGCTGAGCAGCAGGTACGACAAGATGGTATTTTCTGCGTCTTCATCTACCAAAATTTTACTTTCATCAACAACCGATACCGAAAATGAGCCACTTACGGGGTTGCCTTCCTTGTTTTTAACGTTCAAACTTACCTGTACGTTTTCTCTTGCACTGTACACCTGCTTATTAGGTGTCAACGCGAGATTTAGCAAATCGGGATTTTGGATAAATGAGATACGTTCATTTAATTGTTCCCCTGTTTCTGAGAGCAGGGTAAATTTTAAGATCCCGGTAGGGAAATCCTTTGCAGGCAAGTCGAGGCCAAGAATTTCGCCATCCAGTACCGGTGAATAGCGTTTTAGGGCCCCCGAATAATATACCAGCAGGTTAAGTTTTCTATTTTGATTTTCTTTGTAGTAAGCGCGATTAGCCCTTATTACAATCGCAATTTTTGCAGGGTCATCGGTATTTACCGCCAGGGTAATCCCTTTAGGCTGCGCAACCGGCAGGTCGACACTGCCTTGTGAGCCATCAGCAAACGTGACCATGGCTTTGTAGGTTTTCCCGGTTTCGGGTATAAACTCAAACATACCCATACCCAGGTGGGGTGAATTGATCTTTGCAACTTCCTTGTGGTCATTATCAACAACAATGCCTTTCACATTTACGCCCAGGCCATTTGTGCCAAGCGCTTTATAGGCGAGCCTGGCGGGTACATCGGCAACCAGGCTGCCGCCTTCAGGAAAAAACTGCAGGTTTGGCTTAAGCCCCTGCGTGGTATTTTCAGCAAGTTGTCCGCCATTTGCTGAGCTGACCGATATGTACTGGTCATAGAAATAGGGCGTTTTATCATTACGCATCCATTGCGTGTACGCACGGATCCGGTAGCTTCCTTTTTGCAGGGAATCAGGTAATAGAAAATCGCCCCAGGCTGTGCCACCTGTTAGCTGCAAAACGATGGACTGCATCAACACATCATTTTTATCGATCAGATCGACATGCAAAATATTGCTTAAGGTAGATGCTTCGTGCTTTTCGCCCAGGGTAACATAGGCCTTAAAATATACTATCTCGCCAGCTACATAGTACGGGTAAGGCCTGTCAAAATGCAGGTACGCCTTTTCGATAATATGATCGGTAAGTAAAGACTTTAGGTTTGATACCGCAGTATTTACGGCATCGGTACCCGGTTGGGCAAAAGCAATTGTCCGGACCCCAAGTCCAAAAATAACTGCCATCAAAAAAAACTTCTTCATAATGCTTTAGGTATAATCTGTCAATTGTCGGATGAAGGGACGGATAGTACTATATAAAATGAATATTTTTAAAAAAACAGCAATAGAGAATGAAGTAATACCCGGTTTATAATTGACTATATAAATATACCTAATAAGTGCATTGTTATGCAAATATTATCCGTAAGCGAAACCAATTGAACAAGCAGCAAAAAATAAGGGTATTATTCTTCAAAATCCGGAAATACAACAGGGCTGCTTTGTTCAACATGATCACTTAACATTGAAACCAGGTAAACAATAATACCACCAAACAGGGCAATAATGCTGAAGGAAATCCTTAAACCGAAGTTTTGCGAAATAAAGCCAACCAGCGGCGGTACCAACACAAAACCAAGATAACCTACGGTTGATATGGAGGCCAGGGCGGAGGAACTGCTCATATTTTTCGACTTGCCGGCCATGCTGAAAACCATAGGCACAATACAGGATACGCCAAAACCAACCAGGATGAAACCAACCATAGCGGTAACAACAAATGGCAGCGCCACGGCCATTACCAGGCCGGCAAAAATAAACATACCGCTAAATTTAAGCACTGTTTTTATACCCATGCGGGTTACCACCCTATCGCCGAAAAAGCGGCCTGTAGTCATGGCTACCAGGTAAATTACAAATGCCGCGGTTGAGGTTGTTTTATCGGCATGAACTGCTTTTTGAAAGTAAATGGCGCTCCAGTCGTACATGGTATTTTCGCAGGCCATACAGGCGAAACAAATGAGGGAGAATTTTAAAAGGTATTTATCAGGCAGAGAAAAAACAGGTTTGCGGGGCTGGGGAATTGGTTTGCTGTACAGTGTATCATTGATAAAATAAAGCGTCAGCACTGCCAGTAGTATACTAATGATCAAAAAATGATAAGGCACTGCCACATTAAAGTAAACCATCACCAGCCCGACAGCTGCACCCGCAAAACCGGCCATACTCCAGATCCCATGAAAGGTGGCCATAATAGATTTGCTGTATAAAGCTTGCACCCCTACCCCTTGTGTATTGATAGAAAGCGTCATCATATTACGTGCCGAACCAAAGAAGAACAGGACAATGATCAACTGCAGCATACTGTTGGCAAGTCCGATTAAAACCAATATCACGCACAAAAACAAAGAGCCGGAAAGCATAATGGCCCTGCTGCTATATTTACTTAACAACCAGTTGGAGATGGGCATGGTAAACATCAAGCCGATGGGTAGGGCAAACAACACGGTGCCTAATTGCCCGTCGTTTAAATGGAGCTGGTTTTGTATGGTTGGGATACGCGAAGCCCAGGATGAAAATCCAAACCCCGAGATAAAAAAGAATATGGCAGCGCCTATACGGTATTGTTGAGGGGTTCGGGATGGAATGGCTTTGTCGTTCACAAATTAATAAAGAATAAAAATACGGTTTGGAGCTGAAAGCTGAAAGACCAAAGCGAAAAGCTTTTAGAGTAGGTGAAAGGTAAAAGCTGAATAAATCGGGCAAGGGACAGTTAACAGCTTTGGTCTTTCAGCTTTTAGCTTTACGCTCATTCGCTGCGGTTTTGCGGAAATAGAAGATGCAAAGCAGGTATAAACAAAGCATCCCCAATAAAAAACCACCCAGTACATCAGTAAACCAATGAGCGCCCAGATAAATACGGGAGAACGGTATCGCAAAGATCAGCATGGCGGAGAAGACGGCCACGGCAATCCTTATCATTTTCGGGATTGTTTTTAATTGGTACATCAGCACAATCAAAAAGCCGAAATAAACAATATAAAACAACACATGCCCGCTGGGGAAGCTTTGCTCATAAACCTTTTGCACAATACGTACATCCGGTGCGGATGGCCGGGGACGGTTAACCAGCATTTTTATTACTGAACTTATCAAGCCGGAGATTGAGGTCAGCAATACGAATAAAGCTTCTTTTCGGTATTTAAAGATAAAAAACACCATTGAACCCAACAGAACCACAATGGCTGAACCCGGAAAATAGCCAAACCAGCTTGCCGCTTTCATCATTGTGTCCAAAAATGGGTTTTGATGTTCCTGCATCTCCTGCGAAAACTTCAAATCGACGAATGAATGAGGGAATATAATGATGAGAATGGTAAGCGCTACAAAACCGATGCTAATGCTGCCCAATACAAAATTGACAATTTGCCGCTGGTATTTTTTAAAGATCATATTGTAGCTTTAAACACATCATCGTGAAAATAATTTATTGACGTTATACAAGAACCGCACCATGTTTTTATTATTGCCTTCGTGTAATGCTGAAAACAAAAAGCAGAAAGACCAATACTTTTGCCCTTCTGCTTTTAATGTCTATCAAATACTTCTCCTTTAGGGGGCCGGGGGGCTATAGCTTATTTCCCGACCACTACTACATGGAAAGTACCAGGTATTTGCTGGGGCCTTGGGTGCGGATTGTCTGTTGTTGGCGCTACCGGCTTTAGTTGCGCGGTAGGCAGGTATATTTTATGGGTAACAACGTCAACGCCGATGGTGCGTGCACCTGGTTCGGTGGTGATATTTTCTACCAGTTCAAATTTATCGGCGCTTAATTCGCGCACTACGGTAATGGTACCCTCGCCATTTGAGGCATAAGCTAATTTAAGCCCGGGATCAAAGCCCGTGCCATCGCAACGACCAATAGGGAATGTGGCGACAATGGTGCCGTTTGCAGCATCCAAAACGATCATTTTTTGGTTGCCGCCGCAGCCTATAAACAGGCGATTGGTTTCGCGGTCCATGGCCAGGCCCGATGGCTCTTCGCCGCCGGTCAGTTTCCAGCGGTTTAGTATTTTATAGGTGGCTGCATCAATTTCCACTTCTTCACCGGTATCTTCAATATTTACAAATACCTTTCCTTTACCATCTGATACACCTGTTTCGGGCTTGCCGCCAAGCGGGATGGTGGCCACCACGCTATCGGTTGCAGCGTCAATTACTGTCGCGTCTTTACTCCGTCCATTAAAAGCATAAACTTTTTTCGAAAAATCATCATAAAAAATAGCATCCGGATTAGTGCCCGCGGTTACCGTTTTTATCACCTGGTTGGTTTTTAAATCAAAAACGCTGACGTTGTTAGCCCTGCCGTTGCTGGTATAACCCTTATTAAAATCATGCGCTATAGCTATACCATGTACGCCCTGCGTATTGGGGATATAACCCACTGAATCCCCGGTGGCCGCGTCGAGTATGTTTACCTGCATACCATGGGAAACATATACCTTGCCGGATGATTCGTCAGCAGTAATATAATCCCAGCCGCCGGTGCTGTGTACCGCATAATCAGCGATAACATGAAAGCCTGTTTTTGTTTGTGCCGATAAGAATGACGGCAAAATGCATACCGTGCAAAACAACATGCTTAATGATTTAATGGTCGGTTTCATAATGGTTAATTTTGAGTATAGTTAAGCATAAATTCTGGATAAATGTTGGAGGGGGGAAGAAGCCCGAAAGTTGGAAAACCTGCCGGCAGGCGGGGTCAGTAAAGTCCGAAAGATAAAAAAGGTCCATAGCCGATGGACCATAAACCCTAGTAAAAATGTCTGGCTATTATTATTGAAAGCAAAACCATAGATTCCGCCTTTTTGCAAATAATCTGCACATCTGAAATCCGCACATCTGCACATTATTTACCGCCACCACCACCGCCGCCTTCATCAGGCGCTGCGTTATCCTGTTGTTCTTTATCTTTCTTAAATTCAAGCTTACCGAATTTGTACATCAGGCTGATGCCGAATGAACGAAGGGGAATCTCCCTGAGGCTGCTTTGATTGAAATTGGGCCCGTAGGTTGTTGAATTAACATTTACATACCTGTTAAAAGGGTTGGCAGCGGTTAAACCGATACTTGCTTTTTTATTCAATACCTGTTTGCGTACCGCAAAGTTGTAGAACAGGAATGCCGGGTTGGTTCCCTGGATCCCTCTTTGAGAAGAACGGTAATTGATAAAAAATTCGGCGGCAAGCGTTTTGGCAAACTCATAGCTGGTGTTTAAGTTGATACGGTAGGCTAAACCGCTTACCTGCGGCGACCCAGGGTTGCTGGTTATCCTGTCTGCAAAAAACATATTCGACCGGAACGTAAACTTGCCGGCAGGGATAGAGCCAAATAAATTTACGCCTTCGGTTACCTCGCGACCAATATTATATCTTTGATTAAGCGAAACATTGGTATAGGTGGTATCGCCAATTTTTAAATTAGTGTAAAAGGTCGTGAACGATTGCAGGTCGTTGGTATTGTACCTGTAAAAACCAGCCACGTAAATATTGACCCCGTTACTAAACGATTTGTTATAGCCGAGTTCAAAGTTATGTCCATACTCTGGTTTTAGCTCAGGATTGCCTGTGCTGATATTGTGCGGATCGCTGATATTATAAAACGGATTCAACGAATTATAATCGGGGCGCTCCAGCCTGTATGAATAGCTAAATTTGATAGTTTGTGTTTTATCGATCTTATGCGAAAGCACAAACGAAGGCGCTAAAATATTATAGGATGGGATAGTCGTGTTCGGGAAATCAGACGTCGACACGGTGTATTCATCCCTCAGGCCTGCTTTGCCATCGATAAAATTATGAAATAAGGAAAACGTAGCTGACAGGTAATAGGCATAAATCTTCCGGCTGTAAGTAAAACTGTAAGTTTGAAACGGATTTGGCACATAAACCCCGTTATCAAGCGTTTGTGTATTTACAGCGTTGTTTATATTTTCTATAGTCGCTTTTGCCCCTGTTTCAATAGAGAAATCTTCAGTTATGGGCTGGTTATAATCGATTTGTATATTCGTCTCCTTATCAGTACCCGGGTTGCTGCCAATTGACCCGGATGACGGGAAAATTACATTGGTATAATCCTGCTGCTGGGTATAATTGTTTGTATTATGGCCAATACTCTGGTTGTATAAAACATCCAGTTCCTGGTCTTTTTTACTAAAGGTCTTTTTATAAAAAAGGCTCCAGTCGGTTGAGTTATTATTAAACTTACTGGTGGAGTGGTTAACGCTGTTGGTATCAGCCGGCAGGCCCCCGATATACGTGGTTTGATAATTATTTACATAGCCATTGCTGTTATTACCAAAGTGGTTAAAATTAACGGAAGCGGATAAAGCGTCCTTTGGCGTGATATCCCAATTGATATTAAAGCCAGACCGGTACCCGCTTCTTTTAAAGTTACTTATGCCATTTTGGCCCAAATTGGTAACGGTATCACGGGTGTTGCTATAAGAAGTTCGGTTGCCTGAGCTTGGGGTCGCGCTGGTTATATTTTCATTACCGCTAAAAAACGCACCAACACCAATTTTTCCCTTTTTGGCGTTGATATTGAAATTGCCGTTTTCCAAACGGGTACCGGCAGTAAGGTTAACACTCCCGTTAACTCCCTGGATATTGTTGTCCTTCAACACAATATTGATGATACCACCGGTGCCGGCCGCATCATATTTAGCGCCTGGATTAGTGATTACTTCTATGCTTTTTATCTGGCTGGCCGGAATGGCCTGCAGTGCATCGGTAATACTGGCGCCAAAGATGGTAGAGGGTTTGCCATTGATGAGGAACTGGATATTGGCATTGCCCATCAGCTCCACGTTGCCATTGATGTCAACCGATACCATAGGCACTTTTTGCAATACATCCAGGGCAACACCACCCTGCGAGGTAAGGTCGTTTGCCGGGCTGTACACCAGTTTATCTATTTTATTGGCAACTGTCGGGCCGGTTGCCGTTACCGAAACTTCTTTCAATTGCGTTTGTAGCGGAGTAAGCAAGATCTCGCCAATTGCCAAATTTTTATTGGTACTTAAAACCACCACATGGGCAATTTTATATTGTTTATAACCGATAAAGTCAACAGTTAACATATAGTCGCCGGGGGCAACATTATCGATCTTGAAATTACCTTTTGGGTCGGTGCTGCCGCCATTAAAAGGCGAGGCACTGCCTTGTTTAAAAACGCTTATGGTAGCAAAATCAACGGGTTGTTTGGTAACCGCATCAGTTACTTTGCCCGTTATTTTTCCGTTAGTATTATTATTCTGGGCCTTTAAATTAAACGAAAGGGCAAATAATAAAAATAATATAAGATAAATCTTCATGTAATACGCCTGTGTAAATAATGACGCAAAAATAGATAAGTAAAACTGGATTAAAACTGGATTTTAGCCTGACGTAAAGTAATTGTTACCAAAATAGTGTAATTGTTAAAATAAGGCTAAAAAGTTAACGCGATTGGAGGAATTATTCCAGCCATATCATTTTGCTTCAGCACCCGGATCACCTGTACAAAGCGGCGGCGGTAGGTATCGTCCATAGCGGTAATAGTAACGCCATATTCTTTGCCTGAAGTGGAATGGATGAACGTAAAATCGTCGCCCCCATTATGGAGCACAATGCCTACATGCCCGATGCGGTGCCTGTCAGTAGGGCTGGTGAAAACGATGATATCGCCGGGACGGGCGTCTTCCATTTTTATTTTTTTGCCCACATCAATAAAATCACCCGATGAACGCGGTACCTCTACATTAAAATATTTAAACACATAATGCACAAAGCCAGAGCAATCAAAGCCAACTGCCGGATCAGAAGTTGCAGGGCGGTAAGGCGTGCCGATTAAAGTTTGTGCAAAGTTTACAAGGTTATCACCTGAAATGCTGTCGGTATCAAAATTGATGGGGTGAAAATCCCGGGTATTGATCTTATAACGTAAATGAGCAACCCTGGCGATCCTTCTTTTATGCGCCCTTGAAGATTTTTTTCGGGCATATGCGGTATTGCAGCACATAGTTACTGCACATAAAAGGCTAATCAGGGTTAATAGCTTTGTCCTCATATACGGATGGCAAGTTATAAAAAAATGCAAAAGAACAAGAGCTTTTTTTACATTTTTTGCAAAATGTGACGGATATCAATAATTGTTTTGCAGAAATGAAAATATTACGCAAAAATCAATACTATACTTCCGCTGATGATCAATAGGGCGCCTATAATTTGTTTAATATTCAATGTCTCTTTTAAAAATACGACTGCCAATATAATGGCCAGGGCCACACTCAGCTTATCGATCGGTGCCACCTGTGAGACCTTTCCCAATTGCAGTGCCTTAAAATAACAGATCCACGAAAGGCCGGTAGCACAGCCCGAAAGGATCAAAAAGATCCAGTTGGTTTTGGTAAGGCCGCTGATAGACCACTCGCCGCCGCGAAAGATGACGATGGCCCAGGCGATGAGCAATATTACCACCGTACGAATGGCTGTTGCCAGGTCGGTATCAACCCCTTTGATACCAACTTTTGCAAAAATTGCGGTAAGCGCCGCAAAAAATGCCGAGAGTAATGCGAATATCCACCACATAGGACACGATTTTTAACACGATTTAATGATTTTAAAGATAAACAGGATTAAATGCAATTATCTTCATCTGGACACGATAAACAGGATTAACGCAAATATCCTGTAAATTGTGTTAAAATCGTTAAATCGTGTTCAGACAATTTATCCAAAATCTTTCCAACTTTGTGTTTGTACCTTTAACAAAAAAACAGTTTTGAAAATACTGATCATTGAAGATGAGGAAGGGCTGAGGGAAAGTATTGAAGAATATTTTTCTGAAGACGGCAATATTTGCGAAACAGCTGCTAATTATGCGGCCGCACTGAGTAAGATCAGCATGTACCGGTATGATTGTATTTTGCTCGATATCACCCTGCCCGGTGGCAGCGGTATGGATATCCTTAAAGAATTAAAAGCCAATAATCATCCCGACGGTGTATTGATCATCTCCGCAAAAAACTCGCTGGACGACCGGCTGGACGGCCTGAACCTTGGCGCTGACGATTACCTGGTAAAGCCTTTTCATCTGTCAGAATTAAAAGCTCGGGTATCGGCCATCATTCGCCGCAAAACATTTAACGGCAGCAACCTGC
This sequence comes from uncultured Mucilaginibacter sp., assembly GCF_903913935.1. Lineage (GTDB taxonomy): Bacteria > Bacteroidota > Bacteroidia > Sphingobacteriales > Sphingobacteriaceae > Mucilaginibacter. The sequence goes on along the minus strand of NZ_CAIWNH010000463.1, from coordinate 186 downwards.
TGCAATTTAATGAACTAAACATCGACCTGCTTGCTAAAGAAGTTAAGGTTGGCCAGCTGGCAGTGAAGCTGACCCGCAAAGAATATGCGCTACTGCTTTATTTTATAGCCAACAAAGGAAAAGTAGTATCAAAAAATGCCATTGCCGAACATTTATGGGGCGACGGTATTGATATGGCCAATAACT
>NZ_CAIWNH010000462.1 GCF_903913935.1 uncultured Mucilaginibacter sp. | reverse complement strand
CGACCGTAAAATTAAAGTAAAATTGATTGACGCCTATATCTATCATTATGGCTGGGTAAAACCTCCGGAGGGTTTGAAAAATAAATTGCGCAATTTTAACCAGTTTTATCATGATGATACCTGGCTGGCGCAAAACCTCCCTGAATCTTTTGAATTTGATTACAAGAATGCCGACAGGTTAGTCCGGTTTGCCGGTACCCATCCCCAGGTCATGAAAAAAAGGATTGAAGCCACTAACTGGAACCTGGATATCGACTTAAAAAAACTCCATAAAAAAATGACTTTCCGAAGGAAACTGTTGCAAAAAATTGAGGATTTTACGGGGTGGAGGGTGAGCGAATACCGGAACTATAAAATAATTAAATAGCAAAAGGTGGATATCAGGAAAAGTGTATCAATTGTTATTCCCAATTATAATGGCCGGCACCTGCTGCAGGAGTATCTGCCTTACACCTGTGATGTGGTTGCAGCGGCAGGGATAGTATATGAAATTATTGTTGTTGATGATGGATCAAAGGATGATTCGGTTGATTTTATCAGGTCAGTTTATCCAAATGTGAACCTGGTGGTTAATGCCGAAAACAAGGGGTTTTCTTATACATGTAACAGGGGCATCGAAATTGCTCAGCATGAACTCATCCTGCTTTTAAACTCTGACGTGAAACTTACTCCGGGCTATTTTGATGCACAATGGAAGTATTTTTTAAGGTGGGATACTTTTGGAGTTATGGGACGCATTATTGATATGGAGGGCGACCATATACAGGACGCGGCAAGGGTACCTAAGTTTAATGGCTTTAAAATAAAAACCGATTACTTTTACTACACCAACAATGAAAATGACCGCTTGTATACGTTTTATCTATCGGGTGCAAACGCATTAATCAGCACCGAAAAGCTAAAACAAATAGGCGGCTTTTATGAGTTGTTCTCACCGTTCTATTGCGAGGACATGGAGCTTAGCGTGAGAGCGTGGCGCATGAACTGGAAGTGTTATTATGAGCATAATTCCGTTTGCAGACACAAGGTTTCAGCAAGCACAAAAAATTATGAAACGGCAAAATGGGTTAAAAGCATATATTTTCGTAACCGGTTTTACTTTCATGCACTCCATTTAAACGGATGGGCGTTAAAAGCTTGGTATTTGCAGGTCACGATTGTTGATTTGCTGCCAAAGTTGCTTGTTGGGCAAACATGGATTTGGAAAAGCTACAGGGAATTATTTGCAAACAGGGCCTTAATTAACCAATACAAAAGCAAGATCACCAATTTGCTCCATAATAATAGCAGCCGGTTATCTATTTTTAATGTGGCAGACAAGGTCCGTTCGTCGGTAAAAGCTAAAAGGATAGTTCGATTTAAGCCCTGATGATTTTTATAAAATTGCGTGTAAGTTTGCCAAATGAAAGAAGCCCCTTTAGTTTCAATAGCATTGTGTACCTATAACGGGTCTGAATTTCTATCCCTGCAACTGGATGGGCTGGTTAATCAGTCCTATAAAAATATAGAGATAGTTGTTGTTGATGATTGCTCGACCGATGATACGTTTGCTATCCTGGAAGATTATGCCCGTCAGTACCCGCAATTTAAAATACACAGAAATCAGCAAAATCTTGGTTTTGCAGGTAATTTTGAAAAGGCGGTAAAACTATGTGAAGGTGAACTTATCGCGCTATGCGATCAGGATGACCTTTGGGACGTTAAAAAGATAGCGCTGCAGGTTGATGCTATAAAAGACAATGTTTTAATTTACCACGATTCGGAATTTATCCACCACGATGGAACTTCGATAAATAAGAAGATGTCGGACCTGATGAACCTTTACCGTGGCGATGACCCAATAGCCATTTTATTTTTCAATTGCGTTTCGGGGCATACAATTTTAATGAAAAAGACACTAATAGACGCTGCACTACCCTTAAGGAAAGGCTATTTTCATGACTGGTGGCTCGCTTATGTTGCTACTAACATCGGCACAATAGACTTTATTCCACAATGCCTGGTAAAATACCGGCAACACGATCAAAGCGAGACGAATATTTTAAAAATGGCCAGAGATAAAGACAATTACAAAATGTCGTCTATTCAAAATTACGAGCACACGCTGTCGTGGCTGAAAATTTGCCGTTCATTTAAAGCCAATAAAAACCAGGCGCTTATTAACCAAATATATAATGCCTATAAAAAGCGGGCGGAGAGCTATTATTCGATAGACTTGGGGATGCTTTTATTTAAACACTGGAAAACAATTTTTTTTATACGTAAAAAGCCGGTGGTGAGTAAGCTAAATTACATTCGCAAACAATTTTTGGGGATAAAAGTCAAAAAACTAATTGACAGAGATTGGTCCTGATGACTGGCAAATAATTACGAAATTAATAGTTTTCAAATACCTCCTCAAAAATCCCTGCAAGTATTGACATGGTTTTGCCCCTGTTGTTTTAAGGTTTCAAAAATACATTTCGTAACATTTTTAACGCGGAATACCAAATGGTAGGTTGACACGTTTACAAAAGCGGTATAATGTTATTATATTTATTTATGTATTGCTACGGCGAAGAAGTAGCATCATATGCTTATAGGGTATTTTTATTGAAACAATGATGTGTACACAAAGTTTAGCAAACTATGTTAGAAGTTTTACAGGCAGAAGAAACCAGTTTTACAGGCGAAAGCGTATTAGATGAGATTTATCCCAACGAGTTATTGATTTCGGTTGTTTGCGTAACCCTCAACGCTGCAGGTACTTTACCCGACCT
>NZ_CAIWNH010000461.1 GCF_903913935.1 uncultured Mucilaginibacter sp. | reverse complement strand
TTATGCCTGATACTAAAAGAGACATCGTAAGCCGGTTGCAAAAGGACATTTTGCAATGGGAAGGTTACAGGCCTCCACCTGACGGCACACGTGATTTAATGGGCCTGGGCCCGGTAGAAGCGGCTTTTCCAAATGGTATCTTTCCTTTAGGGGCTGTTCATGAACTGGTATGCGGCAATACCGAACAAGCCACGGCCAGCGGCGGTTTTATAACCGGTTTACTTTCGGTGCTGATGCAAAATGGCGGCATTTGTGTATGGATCGGCCTTTCGGGGAATTTATACCCTTCGGCCTTAAAAGCTTTTGGTGTTGATCCTGATAAAGTGATCTTTATTGATCTTTTGAAAGATAAGGATGTGTTGTGGGCAATGGAAGAATCACTGAAATGCGCCGGCCTGGCAGCGGTTATTGGTGAACTGCGGGAAATTGATTTTAAACAATCACGCCGTTTGCAACTGGCGGTTGAGCAGAGCCGGGTAACAGGGTTTATCCTGCGGAATTATTCCAATAAAATCGGCTCAACCGCTTGTGTAGCCAGGTGGAAAATAAAACCATTGCCAAGTGAACAGCCCGATGGTTTGCCGGGCCTGGGTTTCCCGCGCTGGCAGGTTGAACTGCTGCGGGTACGCAACGGGCAGCCCGGCAGCTGGATTATTGAATGGCGTGACGGTAAATTTATACCGATGGTTGAGCCGGCTGTAAAACAGCAGGAATTAATGGTGGGCTAAGCAATGCAGAAACGTTTCATGACCATATGGTTTCGTCACCTGGCGACAGATTGGCTGACCCTTAAAAGGCCGGAGCTAAAGGAGGTACCTTTTGTGTTTACGGCACCTGAACGTAACCGGATCGTCATCACCGCAGCTAATCCCCTGGCCGAGGCACAGGGTGTTTACCGTGGCATGGCAGCCGCGGATGCCAAAGCCGTGACCACCAACTTACAGGTGCTGAATCATTTGCCGGGTAAAGAAGCAAAGCTGTTACGGCAATTAGGTTTGTGGTGCATCCGTTATACACCCCTGGTGGCTGTTGATTTGCCAGATGGGTTGATCCTGGATATTTCGGGCTGTGCACACTTATGGGGTAGCGAGCGGGAATATTTAAAAGAAATAGTTTTGAAATTACGCACACAGGGCTATGATGCACGGGCAGCCATAGCCGATACTATTGGTGCGGCCTGGGCAATTGCCCGCTTCGGAAAAATAACGCCTATTATTAAAACAGGCATACAGGCAGAGGCACTGCTACCTTTGCCGCCCACTGCGCTTAGGTTAGATCCGATAGTTTTGGAAAAACTGCAAAAGTTAGGTTTCAGCACCATCAAAAGTTTTATGCAAATTCCCCGAACCGTATTGCGCAGGCGCTTTGGAGAGGGATTTTTACTAAAACTTGCCCAGGCCTTAGGTATGGAAAATGAGGCGATGACCCCCATTATCCCGCCTGTACCTTATACAGAGCGTTTACCATGCCTGGAACCCATCAGAACTGCGAAGGGAATTGAGATCGCCATAACGCAATTATTAGAAGGTTTATGTGCAAGATTACAGGCCGAAGGCAAAGGGGTTCGTAAAGCAGTGCTCAAATGTTATCGCATAGATGGTAAAATGGTACAGGCGGGTATCAGCACCAACCGCGGTTCGCACAGTATTTCGCATTTGTTTAAACTATTTGAACTACAGATCAGTAAAATTGAGCCGGCCCTGGGCATCGAATTGTTCCTGCTGGAAGCATCAAAAGTGGAGGATATTGATGTGCTGCAGGAAAAAATATGGACAGGAAAGCCCGGATTACAGGATAATACACTGGCAGAATTGTTAGACAGGGTAGCCGGTAAAGTTGGCGCACATACCATTCACCGGTACCTGCCTGCCGAGCATTACTGGCCTGAACGCTCAATAAGGCCGGCAATTTCCCTGTCAGAAACCCCTGCAACCCAATGGCGGGCCGACAGGCCGCGCCCCCTGCGCTTGCTTCGCCGCCCGGAGCTGGTTGAGGTAATGGCGCTGTTGCCGGATTATCCGCCAAAATTATCTACTTATAAAGGCAAACGCCATGTAGTCGAAAGAGCTGATGGGCCGGAGCGCATTGAGCGCGAATGGTGGTTGGAAAAGGGCGAACACCGGGATTATTATGCAGTGGAAGATTCGGAGGGGCAACGTTACTGGCTATTTAGGCTTGGGCATTATGATGCGGAACCGGAATGGTATTTACATGGATTTTTTGCATGAATGTTATGGAATACGCGGACTGACAACTCACCAGCAATTTCAGCTTCCTGCGCGGCGGCTCGCACCCGGATGAACTGGTGGAGCAGGCCGCAGTTTTGGGTTACTCAGCTATCGCTATTACCGACAGGAACAGCCTTGCCGGCATTGTACGGGCCCATTTAGCCGCAAAACAAGCCGGCATCCGTTTTATCCCGGCTTGCCACCTTGAGCTGCTCGACGGCCCGGGCCTGCTGGCTTACCCGACAGACCAGGCTGCTTATGCCCGGCTTTCGGCGCTTTTAACCCTTGGCAACCTGCGGGCCGAAAAAGGGGAATGCCATTTATACAAAGCAGATGTTTATGCGCATAAACAGGGTACCAAATTTATCGTCGTTCCGCCTGCTGAGTTGAATACACAATTTGATTATGATGATGACTTTAAAAGCGCAGTAGCTGAATATCGCAAGGCTTTCGGCAATGAATTGTATATAGCGGCTACCCGTTCCTACAGCGGCAATGATGCCAAGCGGCTTTTCAGGCTGTCACAATTAAATGTACCACTGGTTACTGTTGGCGATGTACATTACCATGAGGCGGCACGCCGCGAATTACAGGATGTATTAACCTGCATCCGCGAAAAATGCAATATTTACACGGCAGGTTTCAGGCTCCATGCCAATGCCGAGCGGTTTATAAAACCTATAGATGAAATACATCGCCTCTTCAGGCAATATCCCGAAGCGATCGGCAATGCATTGAAAATAGCGGATGCCTGTACTTTTTCATTAGATACTTTAAAATATATTGAACCCGAAGAAGCAATTATTGACGGCTTGACACCGCAGGAGCGCTTGCGAAAATATACCCTGCAGGGTGCACTGGGTCGTTATGAAGGAAAGATACCAAAAAAGGTTCGGGACCAGATAGAATTTGAATTAGCTTTTATTGAGCGGCGGAAACTCGCCCCCTATTTTCTGCGGGTTTATAAATACACCCAAAAGGCCGAAGAACTTGGTATCCTGCACCAGGGCCGCGGTTCGGCCGCTAATTCAACAGTTTGTTATTGCCTTTCCATTACCGCGGTTAATCCGATGAAATCAAGGTTGCTGTTTTCGCGCTTCATGTCAGATGCGCGTGAAGAATGGCCCGATATCGACGTTGACTTTGAGCATGAGCGTAGGGAGGAGATCATCCAGTATATTTATGAAGACTACGGGCGCGACCACGCGGCTATTGTAGCCACCGTAACCCAGGAGCGGCACAAAGGCGCTATCAGGGATGTGGGCAAAGCAATGGGGCTTTCAGAAGATACCATTAAACGTATTGGCGCCACCATTTGGGATTTCAGGGAAGAGGGCTTTGATGAAAAGCGTTTGCTCGAACAGGGCTTAAACCCGAATGACCCGCTTATCTTTAAAGTACTTGAATTAACCACACTGCTGATGGGTTTCCCGAGGCAGTTGGGGCAGCATACCGGCGGCTTTGTGATTACAGAGGGCAAACTATCCGACCTATGCCCTGTCCTTAACGCCCGGATGGAGAACCGCACCCAATTGGAATGGAACAAAGACGACCTGGAAGCTTTGGGAATCCTGAAAGTGGATGTATTAGGTTTAGGAATGCTAACCATGATCCGTAAAGCATTTGACCTGGTATTACAGCATTATGGGAAGAAATTAACGCTGGCGAATGTGCCGCAGGATGACCCGAAAGTTTACGATATGATCTGCCATGCGGATACTATTGGTGTGTTCCAGATCGAGAGCCGCGCGCAAATGTCTATGCTGCCACGCCTTAAACCCCGCTGTTTTTATGACCTGGTGATCGAAGTGGCAATTGTACGGCCGGGACCTATACAGGGGGATATGGTGCACCCCTACCTGCGTCGCCGTAACGGCGAAGAACCTGTTGAATTTCCGTCAGTGGAATTAGAGGATATATTGGGGCGCACGCTTGGGGTGCCGCTGTTCCAGGAACAGGCAATGGAGATCGCCATTGTGGCGGCAGGTTTTTCGCCTGCCGAGGCAGACCAGTTGCGCCGCAGTATGGCTTCGTTTAAAGCTAATGGCAAATTACATCTTTATGAAAAAAAGCTGGTGGATGGCATGGTAAAAAAGGGTTATGAAGAAGATTTTTCGAGGCGGGTATTTAAGCAGTTACAGGGCTTTGAAGGCTATGGTTTCCCCGAAAGCCACGCGGCATCCTTTGCATTGCTGGTTTATATATCTTCCTGGCTGAAGTATTATTACCCCGATGTATTTTGTGCGGCGCTTTTGAACAGCCAGCCAATGGGTTTTTACCAGCCCGCCCAAATTGTAAGGGATGCCAGGGACCACCATGTTAAGGTACTGCCCGTAGATGTTAACCATTCTTTTTGGGACAATACCCTGGAAAAAACGGAAGATAAATACTTTGCAGTACGTTTAGGTTTCCGCCAGGTAAAAGGCCTGCGGGAAGAAGACATGCTATTACTGATAAAAAACCGGAAGCCGTTGTACAACCATGTCGACCAGTTGCGGGGTGCAGGTGTTCCTGAAGCGGCGATGGAAAAGCTGACGGACGCAGATGCTTTCCGCTCATTGGGTCCCGACCGCCGCCAGGCTTTGTGGGAGGTAGCTGCCTTAGGCGACCGGCCGATAGCGCTATTTGGGGGGCAGCAGTCAGAAAGTGCCAGAGAGGTGCAGGTACAATTACCGTTGATGACGGAAGGCGAGCATGTGGTACAAGATTATTCGGCAACAGGTTTATCCCTTAAAAACCACCCGGTAGCGCTGGTACGTGAGAAGCTGGACTTGCTGCGAAACAGCAAAATCGGTGACCTCAAAAAAATGAAAGATGGCGACCAGGTGAAAGTAACCGGCTTAATTACTGTCCGTCAGCGTCCCGGCACGGCCAAAGGCGTTTTGTTTATGACGCTGGAAGACGAAACCGGCGCAGGGAATATTGTGGTGTGGGAAAAACTTTTTGACCAGTACCGTAAAGAGATCATCCAGTCGCGGTTGTTTATGGTGGAAGGGAAGCTACAGATAGAGGGCGAAGTGATCCATGTGGTCGCTAAACGCTGTTTTAATTTGAACAGCCTGCTGCGTGGTTTAACTGCGGCTAACGAAGATAATCTACCCCTTTTAACATTGGCCCGTGCGGATGAAACCACCGCTCCGCCCGCCGACAGCCGGGAAGTTTTTCACAAAGGAAGGAATTTCAGGTAAAGAGACCGGGGTGTTGTATTTAATAAGCACACCGAAGGCAGACTACTCCCTCCGCATCGTAATTTAATTAAACACGGATTATACCCTGATCCCGACACCCACCCTTGCGATGTTATTTTTGATTGAAGTATGCAATATAAAGTCCATTGTAAAGTTTTTAAATGTTATCACCTTTTACATATCGTATTGCACAAGTGTTAAAAAAGGTTAAATAAGGCTATTTTCATGTTGGGCTCAGAATGTCAGGGTAACATTGTATTATTAATTAAATATATTTTCAAGCAATGAAACTATTGATTCTTTCCATTCTTACAGGAGTATTATTTACTTCAAATATTACCTGGCTGGGCGACTTTAATGAAGCGAAAGTTACTGCTGCACAAACTCATAAGCTTATCCTGATCAACTTTTCCGGCTCAGACTGGTGCGGGCCCTGTATCCGGGAGCGTAAAGAAATCCTTGAAAATGAAGCGTTTGAAAAATACGCAGCTGATAACTTAGTATTGGTAAGGGCCGATTTTCCGAGACAGAAAAAAAATCAGTTAAGCAAGGAGCAAACACAAAGAAATGAGGCCCTGGCAGATAAATACAACCCCGATGGGAAATTCCCTTATACAATTTTAATGGACGAAAATGGGAAAGCACTAAAAGACTGGGATGGTTTCCCAAATGAATCAGCTGAAAGTTTTGTTGGACAGATCGCTTCTTTTTCAGCTTCAGGTAAATAAGGATTTCCTTAAATGATCCTATCCAACTATTTAACATACCTGTCTAATACTTAATGAGAAAAATATTTCTATCCGTCATCGGATTTTCATTCCTCTGCCGGGTTGGTGTGTATGCACAAACCAAGCCGGATTCTGCTGCCTATAAACCTGCGTATAGCCAGTCCCCTGCCCCCAAAAAAGATTCAACACAATTCAATCCACGGAAATTAAGGCTTGATGAAGTTAATTTTGTCACCAGCTACTACTCGCAAAATGGTAATCACTCTGCTGTTACCGGCGGTATAGGGACAGAGAAAGTAACTGATTTTGCCAACGGAATTACTTTGAACTTCGTTAATACTGACAACAATAATCATAAAAACACGCTTACCGCAGGGCTTGGGTTTGATTTGCACACTTCCGCATCCCAGGCATATGTTTCAAAAACCGGCGCATCTAGGCCTAGCGGCACAAGGGTTTATCCGTCATTAGACTGGACGGTTGAAAACACTAAAACCGGCAACACTTTTGGCGTGGGAGCTTATTATTCGAATGAATACAATTATAAGTCGATTGGCGCCGATGTGCATTATTCTGTAAAAACAGATAACAAAGCTGGTGAATTCAGTGCAAAACTACAGGGTTATTTTGACAATGTAACACTGATCTACCCTTCTGAACTGGCTCCGATCAGTACCGTTATACCTGTAACGGGCAGGCATGGGGATGGCGAGGGACACCGGGATAATTTCGGGACCAGCCCGCGTAAAACATATTCGGCTGCTTTTGAATATTCCCAAATTATCAATTCCCGGCTACAGATCGCCTTTTTAGCGGATGTGGTTGGCCAGAATGGATTTTTAAGCCTTCCATTTCACCGGGTCTACTTTTCAAACGGCAATGAAGCCATAGAAAAATTACCGTCAACACGCTTTAAACTGCCATTAGGTTTCAGGGCCAACTATTTTGTAGGAGATAATATTATACTCCGGTCATATTACCGGTATTATGCTGACAGCTGGGGGACAAGGTCAAATACGGCAAACCTCGAAGTGGCATACAAAATATCCCCTTTCTTTTCCATTTCTCCGTTTTACCGGTATTATACACAAACGGCGGCCAGGTATTTTGCACCCTATGAGATGCAAAGCCAGGCAAGCCCATATTATACCAGCAATTATGAATATGCGGCCTTTAAAAGCCAATTTTACGGCGTTGGCTTCAGGGTAGCGCCCCCTGGTGGTGTTTTTGGAGTGAAAGGCTTACACGATTTAGAAGTACGGTACGGCCATTATACACAAACAACTGACCTGGTATCGGATGTTGTATCGCTTAGCCTGGGGTTCAAATAAAATAAATTATATACGATCATTTAACCGCTGCCTGCATCGTCAGGATAAATTAAAATCAGTAACCAGACGGCCCATCGGTAATAGTGAGGCAAGATAGGTAGCCTAAAAAAGAATCCCCGAAAGCCATTAAATTTACGGGGATGCTTTTTTGCACTCTTTATTGCAGTATTAGTTTACTTTTAGCTAACTTCTATATGCTCCTGCTTTTTGCTGAATTTGGCCCTTAAATTGGTCATTGGCACTTCAAAATATTTATACTGCACAGCGGAAACCAATATAGTTGATATCCAGATACCGGCAAATAAAACTAAACCGAAATATTGAAGGTGTAGGTAGCCTTTTAACAGGTGCGAAAGAATGAGGATGATCAGCAGGTGATTTAGATAGATAGAATAAGAAATCTCGCTTATAAATGTAACTGCGCGGGTAAAAAAGCTCCGCCTAATGCTTAACTGATATAAAAAAGGAATCACTAAAGCGATAGAAAGGCTAACTGCCGTGAAAAAAAATGTCTTCAGGAAAAATCCGGCATCAAATGAATGATCCCAGGAAACGGGATCGAAATGTTTGATGTAAGTAAAATAAAACAATGCACAGTTTAGCGCAAATAAAAGCAGGCCGTATAATGCAAGTCGATTAGCCACCTTTTTCCAGTAAACAGGCTTCAAATGCTTAAAATAGGCGGCCAACACACCGATACATATACTGTCAAGCCGTACCGGCATAAACTTTCTGAAACCCTCATCCCATGGGCGCTTTAAAAATACAGCTACAGCAATCCTTATGGCTAATTCAGCAAAAATAAAAACGAGGATAGTTGCTAAAAATGATGATGTCCGGGCCCGGGGCCAACACCTTTTTATACCCAAAAGAAACAGCGGAAATAATAAATAAAACCATTCCTCAATACTAAGGCTCCAGGCAATCTGAAAAAACTCATTTGGCTGATAGGTTACCGCATTCTGTAAAAAAACCACATAAGCCAGGTATTTTATTTGCCCTAAAATATTAATGTGGTGTGCGCCATAAAATAAAACACCGTACACAAACAACATCAAATAATAGTTGGGCAAAGTCCTGAACCACCGCCTTATCCAAAAAGTTTTCACCTTAATCATATCAAAAGCGTCGGGTTGGTTGTATATTTTCAACAATATCGTTCCAATCAAAAAACCGCTCAATACAAAAAACAGCTCCACACCTGCAAAACCGGTAAACACCGGTAATTTGTAATAATGATTTTCAGGATCAAGAAAAGAAAGCGTGTGTGTAAACAGTACCAGTAAGATTGCCACGCATCTTAACAGATCGAGCCCAAAAATCCTTTTAAATGTTCCTTGCATGGTTATCATTGTTTTATCTTCATAGGTTGCTCTTTATGAACAAAAACCACAGGATAAAATCCATCATCTATAATTGCAAATCGGGCTAATTGTTTTTATTGACCACGAATAGCTAAAATGGGAAGGCCTGCCCTGAAATAAAAACATCCTGGCGTCGATATTTTTGCACCGTCAACAAGCGCGTTTCCTGTCATATTTTTAAAATCAAACGGGAGTAATTAGTGGTTAAAACGTAGCGCCTGCCCTGTTTTTAAGTTTCCTTCTGACTGATATCGGTACAAGGGGCTATGCTAAAAAAAATCCGAACGAGGTATCTGTCTGAATACTATCGTAGTTTCTGCAAAACTAAATCCTTGAAATTATGTTTCATCAATTTAAAGCACACCGCAAGGGTGTTAATCATAAATTAAATTAATTTTGCCGCGCGAACTATTTATATGAAGAGAATTATTTTTACAATTATTATCGCTGCCATGGGCCTTGCGTTTGGCGTAACGTTGCCCGCCAACGGTCAGAGTTTGCAAAACATTTCATCAATAAATGTTGATGACCTGTCGGACCAGCAAATAATTCAATTACTGCAACAGGCGCAAAAGGCGGGACTTAGCGATAGCGAAGTTTTAACACAGGCTAAAAGCCGTGGCATGTCAGACAGCGAAGTAAATAAATTACAAACGCGTATAGCTCAAATTCGCGGTAAGGGTAATACAAGCAGTACCACGACTGGCAATGCTGATTTTTCAAGAAGAAAACTTAATTATAAGCCCGACTCCACATCAGATACTGCAACAGTGTCTGACCCTTTCAAACGGCTGATGCCACCTATTTTCGGCGCAGATCTTTTCAGGAATAAGAACAGTTCTTTCGAACCTGACCTCAAAATGGCCACACCTTTAAACTATGTAGTTGGGCCACAGGATCAGCTAAATATAAATATTTACGGCAACTCGGTGGCCAACTGGCAATTAGACGTTTCGCCTGAGGGAAACATCAATCTCCCGGGTGTAGGCCTGCTCAACGTATCCGGCAAAACTATGGCCGCAGCTACTTCGGCAATAAAAGCTAAACTTGCGGCAAGTAATTACGCTGTTGGCAGAGGGACCGATGTTAAAGTTACCCTCGGGAATATCCGCAGCATAAAGGTGATCATGGTTGGTCAATTGGTTAAACCGGGCACTTACACATTGCCTTCGCTTGCCACTATTTTTAATGCTTTATACAGCGCGGGTGGGCCTAACGATAATGGCAGTTTCCGCGATATTGAATTGATCAGGAATAACCGGATCATTGCTCACCTGGATATCTATGATTTTTTAGTAAAAGGCGATCAAAAAAACAACGTTTCGCTGCAGGACCAGGATATTATACGCGTACCGACCTACCGGGTAAGGGTTAATTTAACCGGACAGGTAAAAACACCTGCGCTTTTTGAAGTTTTACCGGGAGAATCCCTGCAAAACGTATTAAATTTTGCCGGGGGCTTTACCGACAGCGCTTATACAGCTAAAATAAAGGTTACCCAAATAAGTGATCAGCAGCTTCGAATTACGGATGTATCCGAAAGTGATTATGCAAATTACGTCCCTTTGCGCGGAGATAAATATACCGTCGAAGCCATAATTAACCGCTTTGAAAACAGGGTAATTATAGGGGGCGCAGTATTTCGCCCCGGCGAATATGAACTTCAAAAAGGGTTGACTTTAGACCAGTTAATTAAAAAAGCAGACGGCGTAAAGGAAGATGCTTTTATGGACCGCGGTACCATCACCCGGCTAAAACCTGACAACACTCCCGAAACCATCCCGTTTAATGTAAAAGATGTTTTAACCAACAGTGGCAATATTGTTTTACAGCGCGAAGATGTTGTTCATATATTTTCTATATTCGATTTGAAGGATAAGTACCTGGTAACGATCAATGGAGCGGTTAGAAATCCCGGCACATTTTCTTTCGCCAGCGGCGAAAAAGTTGCAGATCTTATTTTAAAAGCAGGGGGCCTGGCTGAAGGAGCTAGCATGAAAAGAATTGAGGTAGCGCGCAGGATAAATAATGGCGATCAGTCATCAAAAACCGGTGCGGTTTCGCAAGTATTCAGCGTTAATATCGATACAGATTTAAAACCCGGACAAGGTGATTTCGAACTGATGCCATTTGATATTGTGTCGGTATATGGATTGCCCGGTTATGAAAAACAAAAGGTGGCAAAAATAGAAGGTGAAGTATTATACCCGGGAACCTATACCATTACCAATAAGGATGAAAAAATATCAGATTTGATTCAACGCGCGGGCGGCTTAACTGCATCAGCTGACGTTGAAGGAGGCACCTTAAAAAGAGATAACATTGCCATATTGGGTATCAACAAAAACAAAAGTGATACTGCATCTTTGGAGCAGGAACGGGTTGACCGGCTTAACCGTTTAAAACGTTCGTACAAAGACTCCACCAACAACACAAACCTTACCGCAAGGAATAATTATGTAGGCATCGACCTTAAAGCCATATTGAAAACGCCTGGCTCAAGTATAGATTTGCTGATAGAAGATGGCGATATGGTAAGAATACCTAAAATGCAGCAAATTGTAAGGGTAAATGGCGAAGTACTGTATCCCAGCGCTGTTGTTTACAGCAAATCAAAATCGTTTGAGGGTTACGTACTGAATGCCGGCGGATTTAGCCCCAGGGCCTTAAAGAGAAGCGCCTATGTTGTATATCCTAACGGTACGGTTAAGGGAACGAGTAAATTACTTTTTTTTAACAGCCATCCGGCAGTAAAACCCGGCAGTGAAATATTTGTGCCTACAAAACCTGAGCCCAAAGGCAACACGCTACAAACAGTTTTGGGACTGAGTACCGGCCTTGCGTCCATCGGCGCGATTATATTAGGAATTATAAGCCTGCACAAATAATATGATGAAAATTTTGGAACGATCAATAAAATCATGAAACAACAAAAGGATTACCTGTCCCTTAAAGATCTGATCGTAAAAACAAGGAGTTTTTTAGCGTTTATTAAACGTAAATGGCTGACCATAATTATTTGGGGCCTTTTTGGCGGCCTCGCTGGATTTTTTTATGCCTTAATTAAAAAACCATCCTACGTTGCTACCTGTAGTTTCGTACTCGAAGAAAATAAGACGTCGAGCCTATCTCAATATTCGGGCCTTGCATCCATTGCCGGGATAAATATCGGGAGCGATGGCAGCGGGATATTTTCAGGCGATAATATTATAGCGCTGTATACCTCCAGAACGATGATCGCAAAAGCGCTTTTATCGCCCATTATTGTAAATGGTAAAAAACAATTATTGATAGACAGATACATCAATTCGTTTAACCTGCGAAAAACCTGGGCCGACGATAACAATATCCGGAGCATTAATTTTAATGCTCCTTTAGACAGCCTTAACCGCACACAGGATAGTTTGGTAACCAGCATTGCGACCGCAATAAATAAAAAGGTATTGATTGTTGATAAGCCCGACAAAAAACTGAGCATTGTAAACGTTGATGTTACTTTTGGCGACGAGATTTTTGCCAAAACATTTAACGACAGGTTGGTTGCCACCGTGAATGATTTTTATATAAAAACTAAAACCAAAAAATCCACCCAAAACTTGCAGGTTTTACAAAAACAGGCAGACAGTGTACGGGCCGTATTAAATTACTCCATCAGTGGGGTTGCCAGCGCCCTGGACGCAGCGCCCAACGCAAATCCACTTTTGTCAGCTTTGAGGGTGCCTTCGCAAAAAAAACAGGTTGATGTTCAGGCTAGTTCTGCTATCTATTCAGAAATTGTTAAAAATTTAGAATTGGCAAAAATTTCATTGCGGCAGGAGACACCCCTGATCCAGGTGATAGACAATCCAATCTTCCCGCTTACCGTTAACAAACCCGGTAAAATTAAGTATTTCATTTCGGGATTCTTTTTATTGGCGCTATTAGCCGCGGTTTGTGTAACGTTGAAGAAAATTTTTGAACATGTAATGAATGACGCCGATTGATAATTAATGGTAATTGTTTATCCCCCTAAAAATCTACTGAATTAATGAAAATCACCCGGACCGACGTTATATGGAATTATTTAGCAACGTTCTTTAAAATCTCGTCGTCGGTTTTATTGCTGCCCTTCATATTGCATAAATTGCCAGCCGAAGATGTGGGCATCTGGTCGATTTTTGCATCGATTGCGGCGCTGGTGTTCCTGATCGATTTTGGTTTTAACTCATCATTCAGCCGAAACGTGACCTATATTTTCAGCGGGGTAAAAAGCCTGCAAAAAGACGGGCACGAAATTAATTTCCAGGCGGATGGACAAATAAATTATAGCCTTTTTAAAGGCTTGCTAAGTTCAATGCGCTGGTTTTACTCAAGGGTTTCCCTGGTGCTGTTTTGTTTGCTTGCTACTATAGGTACGCTTTACATCAACCGTTTGTTGCAAAACTATCATGGTGTTAAGCTGGACGTTTATATCGCCTGGTTCCTGTTTATCAGCATTAATACTTACAATTTATATACCTTGTATTACGATGCCCTTTTAGAAGGCCGGGGCTTAATAAAGATCTCCAAACAGATCATTATTTTAGGGCACGTTATTTATTTACTGGTTTCGGTAATAGCAATATATGCCGGGTTCGGTTTAATCGCACTTGTTTTAGCCCAGCTTGTTTCAATCATCATTATCCGTACCATATCGCAACGAATATTTTTCACCCGGGAACTAAAAGCAGAACTAAATAATTGCGAAGCCGAGGACCGGAAAGGGATCCTTAAAGCCATCTATCCAAATGCTGTTAAATATGGTATTACCTCATTTGGCGGATTCATGATCCAGAAATCTTCAATTTTTATAGGTTCCATGTATTTAACATTGCCGGCCATTGCCTCATTTGGCATCACCAAACAAATGATGGATATTATGGTGGCCATAGCAAATATTTCACTATCAACATTTTTACCGCAGATCGCTTTCCTTCGCGTAGAAAATAATTATGAAAGGATTAAAGTAATTTATGTACGCGGCGTACTGGTGGCCAACTGCATTTTTATACTTGCCAGCCTGGCCATCATATTCTTCGGATCAACCATCCTGCACATCATCAAAAGCAATACAGATTTGAACCAAAACGTGCTGCTGGCCGTGGCAGTTTCGTCGCTGATCGGGTTAAATTCGGGCATTTCAGGCGCTATCATTTCTACAAAAAATCACATCCCCTTTGTTAAACCATCGTTACTATCAGGAGCGGGAACTATCATACTGCTTTTAGCATTTTTTAAATTTACAAACCTGGGGCTTTTAGGCATGGCTATTGCCCCCGGATTGATAGACTTATGTTACCAGGGCTGGAAATGGCCATGGGAAGTAATAAAGGAGTTTAATTTAAAATTCGCCGACTTTTTTAAAGTATTTAAATCTACCTAAAATGAATTCAGACATAATGGCAATTATTTATCCTGAATTTCAGGGTCTGCGAACACAAACGATATAATTTATGGTCTCCGGTTATTTGGATAAGGAAAGTTTATGCGGCGTTGTGGTTATTTATAACCCGGATGATACTATTGTTGCTAATATCAGTTCATATATAAATGAATTGTCTCATCTGTATCTGGTCGACAATTCCGAAGAAGCTAATGCTGGTCTGATAAGGCAGATCTGTGCCATCAGCGATAAAATCAGCTATCACGCCCTCGGACAGAACAAAGGGATTGCTACAGCGCTTAATAAAGGGTGCGAGCTAGGAGTCAATAATGGCTATCAATGGATATTGACCATGGATCAGGATTCATTTTTTGAATCCGGCGAGTTTTTTGACAGCATTTTTGGTACAACTTACCCCGGCGTGGCAATAATAGCAGCCAGTTATAATTCAATCTATTTTAAACCTGCGCAGTCTTCATACGCGGGCCTGATTGAAATTGGGTTTGCGATAACATCAGGCAACGTGCTGAATTTAGCTGCCTGGCTTAAATTAGGGGGCTTTGCTGATAAGCTGTTTATTGATGAAGTGGATAATGAGTTTTGCATCCGGGCCGGACTAAACGGGTATAAAATACTTACAACCAACAAAATTTTTCTCAGGCACCACCTGGGCGATGACGTAATGATAAGGCATTGGATAACCCGGCAAACGCGCAAGGTAAGCAAGCATAGCCCCCTGCGCGTTTATTACGTGGTAAGAAACAACTTATATATATGGCGAAAGTATGCGTTTAGCGCACCGGCATTTGTGATCAACAGGATGCGAAACCTGGCTGCACAGATTTTTAAGATATTCCTTTATTTCCCGGATAAAAAAAACTACCTGAGGGTTATGCTCAAAGCGGTAAAACATGCCTGTTCGGGCAGGTACGGAAAATACGCTGATAAATAATGAAAAATCAACCGGAAATTTCAATTGTTTTAGCCGTTTATAACGGAGAAAAATTCCTGCAGGAACAGATCGATTCTATCTTAAGGCAAAAAGATGTGCTGATCAAAGAGTTTATTATTGTAAACGATTGCTCGGCTGACCGGTCGATGGAAATTTTAACAGCCTATAAAAATCAATATAGTTTTATTGAGTTAATAAGCAATCAAAGCAATATCGGCCCGATTGGTTCTTTCATCAAAGGAGCAACGCGGGCAACCGCCCCTTATACCGCCTTTGCCGACCAGGATGACATTTGGCTGGATCATAAATTATCGCTTTCTCTTCAGTTGATGAAAGAAATTGACGATGATAAAAAACCGGCGGTAGTATTTACTGATCTTCAGCTGATTTCCGAAAAGGGGGAAGAAATTGGGTCATCTTTTTGGGAACTATATAAAATACGGCCCGCTGCTAACGACTTTTTTACCGTGCTTTTTGGTAATATCGTCACAGGGTGCACCATGGTTATTAACCGGCAAATGCTTGATGAATTTATTAAAATGCCGTTATCGGTACAGATGCATGACCATTGGATAGCTCTTATTGGGTTTTCATTTGGCAAGTTTAATTACTCGACGCAAAAAACAATATTGTATCGTGTGCATAGCAAAAGCGTAACAAATAAAGACCGGGTTACTTTAAGTCAAACAGTGTCTAATTTCTTAGACGCCTGGTTTAATCAAAGGTCAGTCTTTTTAAAAGGGAGTATACAGCAGGCTAAGCTATTTAAATCACATTACGGTGATCGTCCCGACGAACACTCAAGGCAGAAGCTTGATCGTTTTATTCGTTTGGAAAATTCGTCTGGTCTTGTTAAAAAATTAGCAACTAAATTCAGGTTTCTCATCACCAGGTGGGTATAGACATTTTATTTGGGTTGATACGCTTTAGTTATAATGGAAAAATGGTATGAAATGGAAAAGACAGGCAGCCTGCAAAAGATAAAATATGCCTTTTTAACTGTTGTATTCCTGGAACTTTTCCTCGGGGGTACCGGCCGTTTGGTGGAGTTTACTTCATTCCTTACGTTGCGGATGTGCCTGTTCCTTATATATATGGGTCTGATTATTATTTACCTAATGGTCAAAAGAACACTCCCGGTTGAGGTGATTGTTATCATGGTATTTTTTTTATTGCTTAACATCTTGTCGTCGATAATTGGGTATGTGGACGGAGGTACATCTGCAGCTATTTTTGAAGACGTTAAACCCTTGCTGAATACTTTTTTGTTATGCTACCTGGCATTTTCAGTAAAAACAGCCAGCGACATCCGTTATTTGCTAACCCTGTTAAAAATAGCTGCGGTTTTACTTACTATTTTCCATTTGGTACTTTATTGTATCTTTTTAAAGTACAGCGATATAGCAATATTATACAACGCCATCAACTCAGCAGAAAGCAATAACACTGTATTTTTGTTTAAGGGTGAAAGCGGATTTGTAAATTATACCGGCGACATCTATTTATGCGTCGGCTTCATTGTTTGGGAGCAGTATGGCAAAAATTCATGGTTAAAATTATCGGTACTACTGCTGATCGCGATAGCGATTGTGCTGACGGGAACCAGGGGATTAATTGTAGCGCTGGCTGCTGTTTACTTTGTTAAATGGCTTTTGTTAAAGTTCAATTACAAATCGCTTTTCTATATTTCATTTGGCATTATAATTGTTTTGGCCGTGTACTTGAATATCAAAGATAATATTGGCGATAAGGTTGAAAGCGATGAAACACGATATGAACAAATTGATGAGGTAAAAGAACGTATTACTCCGTTATCATTTGTAATAGGTCACGGTTACGGCGTAGGCATACCTGTACGCCCCATTCACATGGAGATATCTTTTCTTGAAATATTTCACAAACAGGGGATAATCGGCCTTGCCTACTACGCTATGGTTTTGCTTATCGCCTACCTTGCGTACAAAAGGTCGGGACGAGAAAATAGCATGGGTTTATATATGTGCGTACTGTTCATCTTCTTTGTGTCAATAACAAACCCCTATGTTAATCACCCGCTGGGTATCACAGTTATAGCAGTCGCAATTATCAGCATGCTAAAACTTCGCGAGCTGGAAAAAACAGGAAAAGTGAGTCTTTTAAAAATTCAAACTGAAAACAACAATTAAAACCGCATGGAAATTGTAAGTGTGTGTATGGCAACATACAATGGAGAGAAATATATTTATCAACAGGCGAAAAGCATATTAGATCAACTTTCACCGAACGATGAATTAATAGTAAGCGACGACGGTTCAACTGATGGTACCCTGAAAGTTTTGGAGGATTTTAACGATTACCGCATAAAAATTTATAAAAATACCGGGATGAAAGGCCCGGTTGGCAACTTTCAAAATGGCCTGGCTTATGTTACCGGAGATTATATATTTCTGGCCGACCAGGACGACATTTGGTTTGATACAAAAATAAAAACAATGGTGGCCCTGCTGAAAGAATACGACCTGGTGATTTGTGATTGCAGTATCGTTGACGACAGCTTGAATGTAATTAAACCGTCCTATTTTGAGCATGCAAATTCAGGGGCCGGGTTTCTAAAAAACTTCAAACGAAATACCTATATGGGTAACTGTATGGGTTTCCGAAAAAAAATGCTTCCATTAATTCTGCCCTTCCCTCCGGCTATCCCTAATCACGACCTTTGGATTGGGGTTGTGGCTGACCTTTTCTACAAACCATATTTTTTAAAAGAGGTGTTAGGAATGCACAGGCGCCATGAAAAAAACGCGTCAAACACGTTTGACGTAAAAATAAAGACCAGTTTTTGGCAAAAAATTAATAAGCGTGTATTGGTTGGGCGGGCCTTGCCCAAACTTTTAGCAAAAAAGCTACGAAATTAACCTTTATTTAAAAATTTATCTGCTTACTCGCTGGCAATCAACCGATTTACCTGCCCAAAGGTATTTATCCAAAAAGCTAAAAAGTTCACAATTGTCTAATATTTTTAATTAGAAAATTACCAATACT
>NZ_CAIWNH010000460.1 GCF_903913935.1 uncultured Mucilaginibacter sp. | reverse complement strand
TCTATATTGAAATCAAATAAATAGTGTTTATCTTGACATTGATTTTAAACGCCTGTTTGCCTTGAAGAATTTTCTCATACTTGTCCTGTTTTTGTTTATTGTGACAGCTTCATCCGGCCAATCAAAATCCAATGATTATAATTTAACGTTGGATTTTGGGCCATCATTTATGAGTGCAAGCGAGGTGAGCATTCAGGCTAAAGGAGATTCCTGTTTTCTGAATATTCGGGTTTATAGAAATTACAAGACCAAGGAAACCTCATTTGAAAATAAAGCCGTTATTCCTGCCAATAAAACAACAGCATTAACGACCTTCCTTAAGACTTATAAATTTCAAATTAAGAGTAATATTGATACAATCGGCTCTAATAAAGAGTTGGTTGGTGGCGATTCGGTTTTAGTTTACAGTGTCAGTATGGGGTCTGATGGCATTGATGTCAGCGGTTATTTCAACCAGAACGCCATAACGCATAAATTTGCATTTTGGTCGCCTCGTAAAGGAACTGAAAATGCTAAATTGATGGTTATCCTGTTTGATTTGCTCGATAGTACATTTACTGAGCAAAAGATGATCAATTATGTTGAACAACTGGAACAATATTTCCCCCATCAATTAGGGCTAAAAAAGCTTTCGGATCAGCCGTTGATTTATAAGCTTTTTGGTAGTATTTCCTCCGATGAAGCAGATGAATTCTATGATTTCTTAGACAAATTACCATCGCACCAAAAAGTAATAATCGACATGTCGAACTTTTCCGGGATGGGAACTATGTTTTACGATGCATTTGACGAGTTTCATATAAACAGAAAGAATGTTTATTGGCTTAATCCAACTTCTCAGGCATTAATTAACTTAAATAAATTAGGTATCCAGAACCGTAAGATAATCAAAAACAAAAAGTTAGTAAAAACCAAAAAGGATGGCAGAGATGTGTTTTCTTTAGAGGACGATTAATTATCAGTATTAGTCAAGGATTACACCTATCGTAGCATCCAGCTACAAATAAAAAGCCGCTCTACCTTCGCAGGAGCGGCCTTGCAACCTTAGGTGCAATAAATATTTATTCCTTCACCAGCGTCCCAATCGGTTCGCCCAAAGCAATTTTCATAAAATTTCCTGGTTTGTTCATATCAAAAACAATAATGGGCAGCTTGTTTTCCTGGCAAAGGGTAATGGCGGTCATGTCCATTACATTAAGGCCTTTGTCGTAAACTTCCTGGTAGGTGATGTTTTCGTAACGGGTGGCCGAAGGGTCTTTTTCAGGATCAGCGGTGTAGATGCCGTCAACGCGGGTGCCTTTTAGTACTACATCGGCTTTTATTTCGATAGCGCGCAGGGATGCGGCAGTATCCGTAGTAAAATAAGGGTTACCGGTGCCGGCGCCGAAGATCACAATTTTGCGTTCTTCCAAATGGTGCATCGCACGGCGGCGGATGTAGGGCTCGCAGATCTGCTCCATTTTAATGGCCGATTGCAGGCGCGTTTCAACCCCAATACTTTCCAATGCGTTTTGCAGCGCCATACAGTTGATTACGCTAGCCAGCATGCCCATATAATCGGCCTGGGCGCGGTCCATACCCGATTTCTCGGCGCTCAGGCCGCGGAAGATATTTCCGCCACCAACCACAATGGCCATTTCTATGCCCTTATCATGCACATCCTTAATGTCATGTGCATACTGTAAAACCTGTTTGTTATCAATTCCGTATTGCTTGTCGCCCATCAGCGACTCTCCGCTAAGTTTTAAAAGGATCCTTTTATATGTCATGAGGTCGTTTTGTCAAAAATAGAGAAATATGTTCAGTGTTAAAATTTTATGTCAGATTTGTTAAGTAATACACAAACCTGCCTGCCGGCAAGTTGCACGAATTTTTTCGGATTACACTAATTACCCGGGATCAATATTCCTTTGAAAATAGTGCTTTGTACATCGAAGTTATCATTAAAAACGATCATATCCGCATCGCAGCCGGGTGCTATCATTCCTTTCTTATCCATTTTAGCTAATTGCGCCGGGTATAACGAAGCCATATTAATAGCTTCGGCAAGGGAAATGCCAACGTGTTCCACGCAGTTTTGTACAGCTTTTAACATCGTAAGGCAGGAGCCGGATAGGGTGCCGTCAGGCATTACAAAGCGGTCGCCGGTAAACTGGTGCTGGTAGGTCCCTTTTGAAGCGGCAGTAACCCTGTCGGTTATCAAAAACAGCTTATCGCCCAGTTCGCGTTTGGCCAGGCGCACCATGGCAAAATCAACATGAATCCCATCGTTTACAATGCTGGTGTATGGCCGCTCCTCAAAAATTGCAGGGATGTAGCCAGGGTCCCGGTGGTGCATTTGGGGCATGGCATTAAATAAATGGGTAACAGCCGGGATGGGTTTATTTAAAAACGACTTGCCCTCGGCGTAGCTGGCATTGCTGTGGCCGGATGACAGGATAACCCCATGATCGTGCAGGTAATTTATCACTTCCTGGTCCTGCAGTTCAGGCGCAATGGTCATCATTTTGATTACCCCGTCCGCACTTTCTATCCAGCGCTGCACTTCGGCAAGCGTGCCTTTTTTAATCAGTTTGGCAGGGTGCGCACCCTTTTTAATAGGGTTAAGATACGGGCCTTCCAGGTGTAATCCCCAAAAGCTCCCTTTGCAGGTTTCACGGTAAATTTTCGCCGATTCAATGCCTTTTTCTACAATCTCATTAGTGTTGGTGCCTATTGTTGCAAAAAAGCCGGTGGTACCTTCGCTTAACAGGTCCGATTCCATGCGTTCCAGTGCATCAATTTCCGGTTCGCCCGCAAATAGTTTGCCGCCGCTGCCATAAATCTGGAGGTCGATAAGTCCAGGAGCAAGAAATGCATTTTTGAGATCAGTTTTGTGGGCCTGTTCAGGAATGGAATATTCCGGAACGATGTCAATGACCTGGCCATTGCTGATCAGTACAGCTTTGCCATGGCTGATGTTGCCATCAGTAATGAGTTGAAGGTTGTGGAGTGCAGTTATCATAT
>NZ_CAIWNH010000459.1 GCF_903913935.1 uncultured Mucilaginibacter sp. | reverse complement strand
TCGTAAGGTATCGGCGGGCATTCATTAACATTTGGCGACATCCCGACGGGCGTGGTATTAATAATTATAAGGTGATCTTTTATGTGTTTTGGTTTCAGGCCAGTGAAGAGCAGGTTGCCGGGATGCGGTTTACGGGTAACCATTTTATATTCGATCCCCAGGTTTTCGAGCACACATTTTACTGCTTTTGCCGCGCCCCCATCACCAAGTACCAGCGCTTTATCGTGATGATCTTTTAACAACGGTTTTAAAGACATTTCGAAACCATAGATATCCGTATTGAAACCTTCGAGCCTGAAATCGTCGCCAATAATCCCAACCTCACCGGAAAATGCCACGGAAACAGGGCTTTCAGCGCTGATGCGGATGCAGTTTACGGCCCCGGCTTTGCGGGCGTCGTGCTCAATCCAGTCGAGGTATTTTAATACGCCAATTTTATGCGGTACAGTAACGTTAAGGCCACAAAGGTCAGGGTTTTCTTTCAATAGCTCCGGCAATTGCGTAATATGTTCGATGGGGAAAAGATCATATTTGGCATCCGTTATATGTTCCTTTTCGAACTTCTCCGTAAAATACTTTTTCGAAAAAGAATGCGAAAGCGGGTAACCGATCAAACCATAATGTTTCATGCTGTAATATTAAGAAGAAAAGGAAAATTCCGTTCCCCTTATTTGCAGAAAAAAACAAAACAGTTTATGGCTTGACAAAACCTATAACTCGCCATTTTGTTCTGCTTCAGTTAGTTTTTTCAGTTTGCCGTTCATCTTGACGTTGTTCGCCGGTGTATTGATGTATTCAACAAACCTTTTTGCAGCCAATGTTGTCAGCGATTTTGAATCTTTAGGCGTTTTGTTTTGGAGCGCAGAAGAAGTTAACGCAGCCATATAAACACCCATCAAATCAAGGTCTTTTACAAAATACTTTATTACTTTTTCATCCAGGTCAAAAGAGTAATCAGCAGTACCTCCCATCCATTTGAGTAAAAACGAGGTGCCATTTAATCTCGGTGTACTTTTCTCATCACTGGGTGTGGCCAAAATATAGTTGGCAACCTGCAGGGCTATGGTATCTGCAGCCCGGTAGTCTTCTTTGGTCGTCAGTTTAAGGCCATCAATTGGCGGCATCGTTTGTGCAATAGCCGAAGAGCCTGCAGCAATAACAACTAATAAAAGCAGTAATTTTTTCATTGTGATAAAGATTAAAGTCTAAATTTATAAAAATTAATCGTTTCATTAATTCAACGAGCACTAATTCAATAATTAATTATAATTTAGTGTCCAATTTACAGTTAATCCTAAATTAACCTATTATGCTGCTTCATAAAGCTTTTTTTACAAAGATGGCCAGGCCGCTTTGCCTTTTTATTATGGTTTTATTTGCCCTGAAGGGCTACAGCCAACCGGGCCGTACCGTTGCCGACTTCGACAAAGGATGGCGCTTTAACCTGGGCGATGTTGCAGGCGGCGAAAAACTGGACGTAAAAGACGGCACCTGGCGCGTGCTTGACCTTCCGCACGACTGGAGTATTGAAGGGAAATTCAGCAAAGAAAACCCGGCGACACCTGAAGGCGGCGCTTTACCCGGTGGTATTGGTTGGTACCGTAAAACCTTTACCGTGCCCGCATCGGCCAAAAACAAACTGGTTTATGTTGACTTTGACGGCGTTTACCAAAAAAGCACCGTATGGATCAATGGCCATAACCTCGGCTTCCGGCCAAACGGGTATATTTCATTCCGCTACGATTTAACGCCCTACCTAAATTTTGGTGGTACCAATACCATAGCCGTTAAGGTTGACAATTCAGTTCAACCAAATTCACGCTGGTATTCAGGCTCGGGCATTTACCGGAATGTGTGGCTCACCACTACCAATAAAGTCGCCGTTGATCATTGGGGCACCTACGTAATTACGCCCAGCGTTACTGATAAGGCAGCCGAAGTTAAAGTTG
Source organism: uncultured Mucilaginibacter sp. (assembly GCF_903913935.1). GTDB lineage: Bacteria > Bacteroidota > Bacteroidia > Sphingobacteriales > Sphingobacteriaceae > Mucilaginibacter. Next base: position 4,041 of record NZ_CAIWNH010000459.1, on the reverse strand, counting down.
TCGCCAGCATCCTTAACGCTACCCATGCACAACAGGCGGTTACTATAACGACTACCCTGTTAAATGCGGAAGGAAAAGCCGTTGCTACAACAACTGAAAACACCGTATTAAAGGACGCGTCTACTCGTTTTACACAGGACATCAAAATCAACAACCCAATATTGTGGTCGGTGGAAAAGCCTTACCTGTATAAAGTATTAACCAAAATATCCGGGAAGAATTCTGCCGACAGTTATACTACCCCCATCGGGATCCGCTATTTTAACTTTGATGCCGACAAGGGCTTTTCGCTGAACGGAAAGTTGATGAAGATATTGGGCGTTTGTGATCACCACGACCTGGGCAGCCTTGGCGCTGCCATCAACACCCGCGGACTGGAGCGCCAGCTGCAAATGCTGAAGGCGATGGGCTGTAACGGCATCCGTACTTCGCATAACCCGCCCGCACCTGAATTGCTGGAGCTTTGCGACAAAATGGGCTTTATTGTAATGGATGAAGCTTTTGATTGCTGGGAATGGCAGAAAGTTAAATACGACTACCATTTATATTTTAAAGAATGGCATAAACGCGACCTGGAAGACCAGGTATTGCGCGACCGCAACCACCCGAGCGTAATGATCTGGAGCATTGGTAACGAGATCCCGCAGCAGGGGGATACCACCGCGTTGCGTGTAGCGCCCGAACTGGCCGGCATTGTACACAGCCTGGATAAAACACGGCCCATTACCACCGCCAACGACAACCCGGGCAAAGGCAACAAGATCATCCAATCAGGTGCGATTGACCTGATCGGCTATAATTACCATGAGTTTGACTATGCTACTTTCCACGACAGGTACCCCGGCAAGAAATTTATCGCAACGGAAACAACATCAGGTCTGGAGATGCGCGGACACTATGATATGCCATCGGATAGTGTAAGGATCTGGCCCTCACGCTGGGATAAACCATTTACCGATGGCAACCCGGATAACAGTGTTTCAGCTTATGACAATGTTCGCCCGGCATGGGGATCAACCCATGAAGCTACCTGGAAAGTGATGAAGAAATACGACTTCCTTTCGGGAATGTTTATCTGGACTGGCTTTGACTACCTGGGCGAACCAACCCCTTATTCATGGCCGTCAAGGAGTTCCTATTTCGGTATTATCGATTTGGCGGGCTTCCCTAAGGATGTTTTTTACATGTACCAGAGCGAGTGGACCAACAAAACGGTACTGCACATCTTCCCGCACTGGAACTGGACACCCGGCAAAATGGTAGATGTTTGGGCCTTTTATAACAATGCTGATGAAGTAGAACTGTTCCTGAACGGCAAATCACTGGGCACCAAAAAGAAACTGGGCGAAGATCTCCACATCATGTGGCGGGTTAAATACGAGCCCGGTACTTTGAAAGCTGTTTCGCGCAAGAATGGCAAAGTGGTATTAACCCGCGAGATCCACACTGCGGGCGCCCCCGCCAAAATTGAGCTGGTGGCCGACCGCAAAAACATCAAAGCAGATGGTAAGGACCTGTCGTTCATTACCGTTAAGATACTGGATAAAGACGGCAATGTGGTGCCAAATGCGGATAACCTGGTTAACTTTAAAGTGACCGGCCCGGGCTTCATCGCCGGTGTTGACAATGGCGACGAGGTGAGCCACGATCCGTTTAAAGCCAATTACCGCAAGGCATTTAACGGTCTGGCACTGGCGATCATCCAAACCAAAGAAAAAGCAGGCAATATTACCTTTACGGCAACGGCGGCAGGCTTAAAAAGCGCGACCACCGTATTGCAGGTAAAATAACCGAAAATTTAAGCTTATTAACAACGTATATCAAAACCGGCAGGATAGCCCATCCTGCCGGTTTTGTGTTTTATAGTATTGATGCCATTTAGGCGGAAAGAAGCCAGTGTTCCCCCTGAAAAGCATGAGCACAAGTGAAGAGCAGAGAGTACTTCTAAATTACAAATTGACAACTGTTTAATAATTTACATCGAAAATATCGCGAAGACTTTCAGGATTTGGGGCTTTTTGATGCCTTTTTGTTATCGCTGTCAAGGCGCCTTTCCAGTTTCTTTACATCTTCTGGCGGTGGCAGTGCTTCAGGCTTTACGCCTCTTTGCAGTAAAATATCCCGCACAGCTTTGTTGTTATCAATATGCTCCTTTGATATGGCGTTTTGCTGGTTTAAATCTTTTTCAATCACGTTATGACTTGTTAACTCGTTTGCGAAATCTTTTGCTTTAATGGTAAGTGTGGGCAAAAAATCAGCCAGGGGTTTGGCAGCGGGCACACCCAGTTTTTTCTTCATATCATTCGTATTAAACCCGCCGAATAACGCCTCGTCCCCTTTTGACCGGATGATCGCAAAACCGGCGCTATCCACTCCCCTTTCATATAAAATACCCGATAGCTTCTTTTCAGATTTGGATAGCTTATCGCGGGCGTTAACACGCTCAACGTCAATCAGCCGCTGTTTAATAATTTCCTGTTTGCGCGTTTGAACAGCAAAGTAGGTTTGTGCAAAGGCGATGGGCGGTTTTGCAGGGTCGCCATTTTGCGCAATCAGGTAGCAGGCATAACGGGTTAAGGCAATATCTTCAATTTCTCTCTGAACACCACTTCCAACTGTAACCATTTTACCGACGTCGGCAAAATGGTCTGAAACACTGGAATCAGCATTTTCACAAGCTTTTTTGGCTTTATCAATTACATTTAAAAAATTTACCCATTTGGAATAACCCAATATTTCCTGCAATTCTCTAGCGCTCCAGCATTCTATTCCATTGTAATTATAACAGGCCTGTTCAAATTTGCCGAATAATTCTAAAATAACTTCCTTTTTCATGTGTTTCGGTTTATAAAAGCAATATAGCTCTAAACAACAAAATAATTGAGGGTTGTGGAAAACATTCAGCGTGCCTGACGCCTCCAAATGGGCTCTTGAATGACATCACCCGCCACCCAATTTTTTTAATATATTTATACCTTTAAAATATTTGCGCAAACCACCGGCAAGTCCGATAATTGCCTGCCCATTCCATATAAACCAAAAAACTACATATAAAAGATGATGACGAAGGTTATTAAAGCCGCGCTGCTGTTTACATTGCTTTTGATGGCCTGCAAAAAAAAGGATGCGGTTACACCGCCCCCTGCCAATACCAACACGCCGAATCCGCAGCATGCCTCCGTGCTTACCCAACATAATAACAATACCCGCGCCGGCTTAAACAACCAAGAAACTGCCCTCAATACCGGCAATGTTAACACCACCAAATTCGGCAGGCTGTTTAACCTTAATGTAGACGACGACGTTTATACCCAGCCCCTGGTTTATGGCAATTTAAGCATCGGCGGCAGCCTGCATAACGTGGTTTTTATCGCCACGGTAAATAATACCGTGTATGCTTTTGATGCCGATAATGGCAAATTATACTGGAAAACCAATTACACCCAGGCCGGCATGAACCCGCCGAATAATACCCAAATGAATTCGGCCTGGTGCAACCCCTATTACGGTTTCGGTTTTCATATTGGCATTACCGGTACCCCGGTGATCGATTCGGCGGCCAAAACCATTTACTTTGTGGCCAAAAGCTTCTCGGGCAGCAATTTTTACCAGTACCTCCACGCTGTCGACCTTACCAACGGCAGCGAAAAGCCCGGCAGCCCCGCCCTCATCACCGGTAGTGTGCCCGGCAAAGGGGATGGCAGCGTAAACAACACCGTTAGTTTTGACCCCCTGCGCGCCAACCAGCGCCAGGCCTTAACGCTGGTAAATGGTACCGTTTACGTTACCTACGCTTCGCACTGCGACTGGAACCCCTACCATGGCTGGATTTTTGGGTATAACGCCCAATCGCTGCAGCTTAAAACTATTTACAACAACACCCCCGATGGCGAAGCCGGCGGCCTGTGGGAAAGCGGGCAGGGGCCTGCCGCAGATGACCAGGGCAACCTTTACGAAGTATCCGGAAACGGAACTGTTGGCAACGATGCCTATACCGCCTCCATCAACGGCACCGACCCCGGCACCAACAATACCAACCCC
>NZ_CAIWNH010000458.1 GCF_903913935.1 uncultured Mucilaginibacter sp. | reverse complement strand
GATGCCACCGGCGAAGTTGACGAAGCAACCACAAAGCTTTTCCGCTCATCATGGTTTTACGAGTTTATGGAAATGGCCCTTACTTATTTTGAATTAGGTTATACGGTGTATATTATGGAGATGTTGACCACCCTGTTCCGGGCCAAATTGACCACTGGGTTAGCTGACTTTTGGGTTGCAGCAAATGCTATAAAAGCATGTACAAAAATAGTTATTTAAAAGGTAATTTCATTAGTGGCTGTTTTCCGGTTCAACACTACGTTTTCTTCTCATAGATTCCCCCTTCAGTTCGATGCGGTGTGCATCATGAACGATCCGGTCAAGGATAGCATCAGCAATCGTTTTTTCACCAATTACTTCAAACCATTTACTAACCGGCAGTTGTGAGGTAATGATCAGCGAGGTCTTTCCATGCCGGTCCTCAATGATCTCCATCAGGGCAGCCCTGCTTTGTGCGTCAAAAGGTTGGATGCCGAAGTCATCCAGTATCAGCAGTTGCTGCCGTTCAAGCTTGGCGATCTCCTTGATATAGGAGCCGTCTGCCTTTGCCATCTTCAGTTTAGCGAATAGCTTGGGCGTACTGGTGTATAATACCCGGTAGCCCAATATGCAGGCCTGGTAGCCTATAGCAGAAGCCACATAGCTTTTACCGATACCGGTGCTTCCGGTGATCAGCAGGTTCTCGAAGCGGTCAATAAACGTACAGTCCGCCAGGCGCATAATCTGGTTGCGGTCGATACTTCTGTCAGCATGGTAATGAACGTCCTCTATAGCAGCTTTATAGCGGAACTTGGCATAAAGGATGGTGCGTTCAATACGCCTGTTTTGCCGGTCATCCCATTCAGCTTCCACCAGGTGGGCCAGCAGTTCATCCGCTGTATACTCATTTGTTTTACCGGTTTCCATGCTGCTTTTAAAGGCATGGAACATGCCGAAGAACTTCATCTTCCGCAGTTTGTCTAAGGTGCTTGTGTTCATGTTATTGTTGTTTTAAATGGTTATTTGTAATAGTCTTCTCCCCGGATATTACCATGATCAGGCATAGGCAGCTCATCGGCAAATAAGCTTTCCTCATAGTTATCCATCTTGTTTTCCAGTATGGTTTGTATCGTTTTATAGTTATAGACGCCGTAACTCAATGCCCGCTGGCAAGCCACTGTTAACCGTTCGTTCCCTGCTTTTTTTGCAAAGCCAAGTACCCCCAGGCAGGACTTGTAAGCCTGTTCCGGGTGTTGTTTACGCTCCAGTATCTGAAGGATATACAGCCTGACATCCTCATGAATGGAGGCTGCCCAATCCAAAAACATATCTGGTGTCCAGTCACTTTTAAAGCGGTGGGTACTGGCCATATGCTCTTTGTCAGTGGTATAGCCATAAGGGTTTTTATTGCGAGGGTGCAATGCGATACGCTCATAGTTGGAGTAGATCTCTACAATGGTGCGCGAGTATAACAGCTTGACCCGTTTGCCGATATAGCGGTAAGGAACGCTGTAATAGTGCTTGTCCGGGCCGAGGTTAACGTGGCCGTTCTTGATCACCCTGGCCTGGAACTGTTTTTTGAACTGGTAGCGCAGAACAGGCAGCGGAGCAAGGGTTTGGCGCTCTATCTCTTCAAACTGTAGCTTCCGGCTGTAATTGCGACCTTTAAGCAACTGGCTGTTATGGCCTTCCAGGGTCTGCCAGATCGCTGTATTGAGTTCTGTTAAAGAATGGTAGACATGTTTGTTTAAAGGGGCGTAGATCTTGGTATAAATGATCTTAACGGCACCTTCTACCAATGCCTTATCGCGCGGGCGGTACGCCCGCGCTGGTAGAATGGTTGTGCCATAATGGTCGGCGAAGTCTTCAAACGTTTCGTTCAGGGTAGGTTCATAGCGGCTGCTTTTGGTTACTGCAGCTTTCAGGTTATCCGGTACAATGGCGGCAGGAACGCCGCCGATAAAGTGCAGGGTATTTTCGCAGGCCGCTATAAAGTCTTCCTTTTGCTGGCTCATAACGGCCTCTACATAGGTTAACTGGCTGGCACCCAGAATAGCTACAAAAACCTCTACAGGCATGATCTCCCCGGTTTCCTTGTCCGTATAGCTCATCTTTTCACCGGCAAAATCGACGTATAGCTTGTCACCGACCTTGTGATCCATGTGCATGGTCGGGTTTACCCTGGCCTTCCATTGGTTATAATAAAAACAAAACTGGCTGTATTGGTAGCCGTCAGGAAACTCTTTATAGTAGGCTTCCCATAGCATCTGCCGGTTAACGCCAGTTCGTTTGAGTTCTTTATCGACGTGGGGAAAGCAGCGCAGCATGGACTGCATACGTGCGTTAGGCGGGTGTTCCCTGCTTTTACCGAACAAATCTTCCAGCTCTTTGTCGTTCAGTGCATTAACCTCTTCAAAGGTAAAGCCGCTGTCATTAAAAGCTGCTATGTACTTCTTTACGGTGTTTCTCGATGCATCGGCCTGGGCAGCTATGGTCATTATCGCCCGCTGCTGGCTGTACATCTTTAGTATCTTTCTAATCTTACTCATGCTGATTGTTAAGTTGGCCATGCTTTACGAAGGTGTCTTTGCCCTCAAAAAGATGGTTACTTCTACAGCATTTGCTACGCGTTTGGGGTGGTCAATTTCCCCCGGAATGCCCTGGTCAGTTTCGCCCGGAATGGGTGGTCAGCTTGCGCCGGAATGGAGTGGTCACATTCATCAGAATCTCCAGTTAATGTTGTTGATGGCCGCTTGACAGGTGCAGTACGCGTAACCTCGGGTACGGAAATAAAGAATGACCATCTCCCTGACAGGATATTCGGTGAGGATAATGACAACAACGATTATACTACCAATATCCAAATCGCCGACCTTAATTCGCTTAACGCAGTCTTAGCGGTGATGAAATGGAAAAAGATGAGCGATTTTTATGTTGACCTGGAACAGGAACATCATAGTTCTTATTCAATCGGTGTTTCTAAAATTTTCAATGAAGATGTTACAGCATAGGTTTGTAGAATTTATGCCTGAAACTTTAGAAGATGGCATTTTATACGTTTCCATGGAATATTGCACAGCCATACACAAATGTGCGTGTGGCTGTGGCAATAAAGTAGTTACTCCTATCGCGCCAACAAGTTGGCACCTTGAATTTGACGGTAAATCAATTTCATTAAGCCCCTCTATAGGTAACTGGAGTTTTGACTGCAAATCACATTACTGGATAGAAAAGAACAAAATAAAATGGGCAGGCAAATGGAGCGAATCCGAAATTGAATACGGGCGGAAACGTGATATAAAGCTGAAGTTAGAGTACTACGAAAAAACTGAAGATAATAAGGAAACTGAATTGAAAACAATAGGACCCAAATTAAAAGGATGGAATTGGAAATCCCTGTTCAGTTTTTTAGGTATAAAATGAATGAAAAAAAAGCAGAAAGGAGGTATAACAAAATGAGTAAAATAACTGTAAAAGTCAACAAAAGTGCTGTTACTGGTCGGTTTGTTTCAAACACGCAAGTCAAGAACAGCCCTAAAACTACCTATGTTCAAACGGTCAAAAAATCCAAATAGCGTTAGGAAGAAAAAGCCATGACTATATTGCTATAGCTTTTTCTCGCAAAAGCCCCACGCGCCCGTGAGGCTTTTTTATTTGCACAGAATTTGCCCCTAACCTGGTGCGAGTGTCGGGCCCAGCCTGTGCGCGGCAGCACTCGTGCCCCGCAGACAGGTAGCCGTCATGTCTGCACTGTAGGAAGTTTGCAAATCGCACCCGTATGCCCGCGTGAGGGGGCGTCGCGGATACCGGCCGCCGTCGCTAAAGCTATGGCGGCTGAAAGCCTCTGGGATGTAAGGTTGTGGAGAAGAGCGTAAGCCCTGCAGGCGTATGAGCAGAGCACCCGACCCGGTTTCTACCAACCGGGGCACGCCCTTTTTAAGTCAAAAGTCTTAAGTCAAAAGTCTTGAGTGGGGTAATTCACACTATCGTTTAACCGGACTTTTCGACGCGCTGACAGGTAACCGCAATGCCTGCCGGGAATTTTTTCGCGTGAGTAAATCACAAACCTTTTCGTTATCTTTGTTTAACGATAGGTAAATAGTATGGAAAGCCTTTTAATACATCCACAGGATCCCGGACAGCTTGAGCAAATTAAAGCATATTTAAAGTCGTTGAAGATTGCTTTTGAAGTAAAAAAGAGCGCTCTTCCGCCGCATGTAGTTGCCGGTATCGAAAAAGCCATTGCCGAAGATGACGCCGGGCAAACGATGTCCTTTGATGAATTCAGGCAGAAGCACTTTTTAAGCAATAAATGAATCTTCCTGTTAAGTTTTCGGTTCGTGCCGGCGTAACTTATGACGCGACCATTGCGCAGCTAAATGCCAGGTGGGGAAGAAAGTTTGTTGATGAATTTGAACAAAAAGTAACCAAAACAATCGGCTTGATATCGGCTTCGCCAACATTATATCCTTTAGCCGACTTCGGGATGGACGTTCATCGATGCGTTCTGCATAAAAACTGCTCCATGTTTTACCGGATACACCCAAGTCATATCACCATACTGTATTTTTGGGATAACCGGCAGGAACCGCTAATTTTTTAGGTGGAAGAGGATGATGCGACAACGACTCCTTTTGGTCATTGGTCATTACGTCATTAGTCATTGGGCAAGGTTGGTCATTAGTCATTATGTCATTGGTCATTGGGTAGGTTTGGTCATTGGTCATTACGTCATTGGTCATTGGGTAGGTTTGGTCATTGGTCATTACGTCATTGGTCATTGGGTAGGTTTGGTCATTGGTCATTGTGTCATTAGTCATTGGGTAGGTATGGTCATTAGTCATTACGTCATTGGTCATTAGCGTAATTGCACTCTCCTCCTCATTTTCAAATTTACTCATCTTCAAATTTTCAAATTGTTCCCCATCTGCACATCCGCACATCTGCATATCCGCACATCCTTTTTGGTCATTAGTCATTACGTCATTGGTCATTGTGTCATTTGTCATTGGGCAATCTGCATATCTTTCATCATTTGCCTCCTCCGTAAATTCCCCCTCATCTTCAAATTTACTCATCTTCAAATTTTCAAATTCTTCCTCATCTGCATATCGCAAAAGCCGGTTAACCGTCGCCAAACCTATGCCCAACTGTTTGCTAATTTCGCGCTGGCTGAGGCCGGCGGCGGAGAGGTCGGCTATTTTGTTGGCAAAGTCCTGGCGGCTGGCGGCGCTGCGGCTGAGCAGGTGCTGGTGTTCGGCGCTGTAGCCTTCGAACTGGAAGTGCAAAAAGGCGCCGGGCTTTTGGATGCGGCACAGGCATACGTTGGCGGGGCCGTAGCGCTGGCTGGTGTTGCGCTGTTTGATTTGTTTGAGGTAGCACAGGCCGGTTTCGGCGGTGCTTTTGCCGATGGCGAAGGCGCTGTCGGCAAAGTTGATGAGGAGTTTGCTACCGTGCAGGTCGTCGGCGCTGATGGGCTGGGTGGGGTTGCGCCGTTTGGGGGTATGCGCCAGTACCAGGATGGAGAGGTGGTGGTCGGTTTTGAGCGCTTTGAGGCTTTTCATGAGCGAAAGCGCCACGGCCGCATTTTCGGTGCCGCCGCGCAGGCAGGTAATGTTGTCGATGATGAGCACGGTGGCCTTAACGCGTTGGATCTTATATTCGATGGCGGCGATGAGCAGCTCGTTTTCGTTGGCATGGGGCGGCGGGTCGGGGAGGAAATTATACTGGGCGCGGAAGAAATTGGGGGAGAAGGGGTGGTCCTCGTCGCCATGGCTATAGCGCAGCCCGAACTGCAGCTTGTCCAGCTCGAAATCGAGGTAGAGCACCCGCGCGGGCGCGGGCGGCGCCTGGCAGGTGAAGGGGGCGATGCTTTGCCCGCGTGCGAGGCTGTCGGCGATTTGCACGGCGAGCACCGATTTGCCGGTATTGGTATCAGCAAACAGGATGCAGAGTTCGTTTTGGTGCCAGAGTTCGCCCAGCAGCATTTTGGGTTGGGGTTCGCGGCGGAAGAGTTCCATCCAGCGGCTACCACTTTCAACGGTAAACAGGCTGTGGATGTCGTCGTGTGCGGGCGGCAGGGGTTGGGGGCGTTTTTTCCGTTTGGCGGGCCGGTAGGGCAGCCCGCGGACTTCGGCGCGCAGCTGTTCGATGCAGGGCGGGCGGTCGGAAGTGGGGGTGAAGGGATCCATTGGAGTTGGTTAATAGGGTTGTTTGTATTTATGGCGGGCATGGCGGGTTGACTCACCCCCGGTCATCGCTTCGCCTGCCTGCCGGCAGGCAGGCTCGACCACCCCTCTCTACAAAGTAGAGAGGGGAAAAAGGGGAGCGCACCGCTTCCCCCTCTTTCCGCCTGTGGCGGAGAGAGGGGTGCCGGCGAAGCCAGGCGGGGTGAGTAAACTTCCGGCGCTCCAGGAGTAGAACAATTAGTACAAATTTAAGCAGTAGCAGTGAATAAAGTGCTGACACTGTTTTGTCAGTAGGGGTAACCCAATTGAGCTGGCATCTTCGCCTCTTCGCCTCACCCCAAGAGGCTGTCTCAAAAGTCGATTGTATCAAAAGGTTACCAAATAATATTTGCCTCTGCGATCTTTGCGTTCTCGTCTCCGTGATCTCTATGGTTAAATTTTACCACAGAGTGCTCAAAGAAGGCGCAGAGAGGCACAGCGTTTTTATAGCGCAAAATATAATTTTGTATAATCCGTCTTTGTTCTACTTATGATACAGCCTCCTAGCTGAGAGAATTTAATATTAAATTGAGCTTGCCTTTTTATGCTAAGTTATTGCTATTACTCTGCAAACGAGAGGGTTTTTGAGGTGCAATGCGGTTAATTTTGGTCTTTTTTAACTCCCTCTCCTTTGGAGAGGGCTGGGGTAAGGCGAAAAACGGCGTTTAAGATTTTGTCTTGTCCTGAAATAGGTTTACACATTATGTGTTGTCATGAAATAGGAAATAATTGATTATCAGCTTATTGCAAGGTTTTTTGGTAAAAATCAATTTTGCAGCTATTGATTATCAGTTACTTAACTAAAATTGGTCGTTTGTTAAAAAGGTAAACTACTTGATAATGAGTTTGTTTCACCATGTTCCGGGTGTTCCGTGAGTCGTACTGGAAAAGGTTGTCACTTTTTTTTATAAAGTTAAGACTATTTGTTGCT
>NZ_CAIWNH010000457.1 GCF_903913935.1 uncultured Mucilaginibacter sp. | reverse complement strand
TTAATTACACCATAACCGGCCCCGCCATAAATATTTCTTACAACATCAAAAAAAACATTGATATCAGGTTTTATAATTACACCTAAATTCAATTCTCCATTGATGATTTCAGCGTTGAAATTATTGGTAAAACTTTTAAGATTTCTTTTACCGGATGAAGCACCCGATAGCGTTCCGGCCTGAACCTCTAAATTTACATTAAAAAAAGACCATGGGTAATAAGCAGCGTCGCCGTAAAAGACCATGGTGTTTTTTTGCAGTACGGTACCACTAAACGCCGCTGCAATTCCGCCGCCTGCGCCAACAGTAATTTGCGGAACACTGCTCTGCGCTCTTAATTGCGCTGAAATTATTATCAATAAGATAATTACAACTAATTTATTCAAATCAAACAGCCTATGATAAAGCATTAAAACTGTGCGGTGAAGATAATTATTTTTCGAATATCTTTTATTCAATGCTTACCCGCCAATTATATTGGTTTTGGTCCAATTTTTCGTTTTAATAAAAATCAAAAAAAAGATTTGTTTTTGACGATTAAACTTCTTGGCACGGCGTAAATGTTCTAATAATTTTATAAATCTTTTTAAAATAGGTTTTCAGGTTGTGGGTGACATCATTTTTCAGAGCTAATTATTTAAAAAAAGCTATCCCGTGCAAACAATTTTTGTTAAGCAATTATTTGCCAAATAATACATATAATTGCATTCAATTATAAACCTCTCGCTTTAAAGCGGGTAACTTTATATTTAAACAGGTTAATTAATACTATTGATATACTTATAAACCACGAAAACCGGCGGATATAAATCATTAATTTGTCCCAAAAAAACACTTTTTTTTATCAAAAAGCAGAATTTTACTTTTTAAAACTATAAAGTGTTTTTTTTACAATAAGTTAATCATACTTTTATCCGATTTTTCTAAAATAAACTAATTTATGATCATTATTGCTGACGGTGGCTCAACTAAAACTAATTGGTGCCTGGTTACCGAAGAAGGTAAAAAGGTGTATTTTAACACCGAAGGTTACAACCCTTATTTTGCTCCAAAGGACTACATTATCAAATCCCTTGATGAAACTTTGCCAACTGATCTTGAAAGAGATGAGATAACCGAAGTAAATTACTATGGTGCAGGCTGTTCAACCGATGAAATGCGCAACCTTGTGAAGGAAGCGATGGAGGTAGTTTTTACAAAGGCAAAAGTTTTTATCGGGCACGACCTGCTGGCAGCTGCCAGGGCTCTGTTGGGAAACACTGAAGGTTTTGCTGCCATATTGGGTACCGGCACAAATTCGTGTTTGTATAATGGCCGCGAAGTTACCCATAATATCGATTCAGGCGCTTACATCCTGGGTGACGAAGGCAGTGGGTGCTATATTGGCAAAAAGCTTTTAATAGATTATTTACGGGGCTATATGCCTGAGGCTGTTCGCGAAAACTTCTGGAACACCTATAAGTTGACGCCTGACGACATCAACGAGATCGTGTATACACAACCCAGGGCCAACCGTTTTTGCGCCAGTTTCAGCAAATTTGTTTATGACAGCCCAGTAAACCTGGAATATTCACGCAACATTGTAAGAAGTTCGTTCGAGGATTTTTTCCGTAACTTGGTTACGCATTACCCGGATTACCAGAAATATACTTTCAATTGTATCGGTTCGGTAGGTTATAACTTCAGGAATGTGCTTGAAGAACTGGTAGTTGAAAACGGCATGGTTGTCGGGAATATCATCCGCTCACCTATAGATAACCTGGTAAAGTTCCATTTAGAATTATCACACCTGTAGAAGTAACGAAATCCGGAAGTCGGGAAAGACCGACAGTCCGGAAGCAAGAGTTATAAATGATAGAAGCCGTATCGATAATCGACACGGCTTCGTCTTTTTTGCTTATTTATATTTTTTGTCTTTCGGTCCTTCCCGACTTTCGGAGTAAAAAATCAGTTGTCCAGGTTCATATCATTATGAAAAATCTTCGCATACTTGCGGCGGTCGAATTTATACAACTTAGCTGCGCGATAGGATACCCCCTTTTGCTTTTCGTCAAGTTCTTTTAAAAATCCATAGCTCAGCATCTTTTTACGGAAATTTCTTTTATCCAGTTTCCTGTTCTCAACAGCCTCATAAAGCGATTGCAACTGGGTAAGGGTAAATTTCTCGGGCAACAGTTCAAAAGCGATCGGCTGATAATTTAACCGCCTGCGTATTTTATTAAATGCAGTTTTAAAAATTTCGGAGTGGTCAAACGCCAATTTAGGCAGCTCATTCACCGGGTGCCAGAAAGCTTTACGTGCATATTGCGTTATTGGGCGCAATTCCTTTTGCCCGTTAATACGTATCAGCGCATAATAGGCAACGGTAATCACCCTTCCCTGCGGGTGCCTGTTCACCTCGCCGAAAGTATGAAACTGCTGCATGTGTAAGTCGCGAAGGCCTGTTAGCTCGTACAAAATACGTTCAGCGGCGTCGTCAATACTTTCGTCCTGCTCTACGATATAGCCAGGCAAAGCAAGCCAATCTTTAAATGGCTCTTCATTTCGTTCAATGAGTAATATTTTAAGTTCTCCTGCTTCAAAACCGAATATTACGCAGTCAACTGAAAAGACTGAATCAAACGAAGGTAGTTTTACTTCCAAAACCTTGATAATTTTAGGTAAATAAATTAAATTTAATGGTTAACCGCTAATGTAAAAAAAAATAAATTAAATTTAATGGTGTAATTTTCACACACTATATTCGTGGCTGTAAATAAGCAGTATAAAAATGCATAAAATTTCGAAACTTGCAGTGCTCACATCGGGCGGGGATGCACCGGGAATGAACCCGTGTATTCGCTCTATTGTAAGGACAGCAATATATAACGAGTTAGAGGTGGTGGGTATCAGGCGGGGGTACCAGGGACTTATTGAAGATGACATGTTCCCGATGGGTACACGATCTGTTAGTAACATATTAAATTTAGGCGGTACAATCCTGAAAACGGCGCGTTGCTTGCCCTTCCGCACTGACGAAGGCCAGGAAATGGCATATCAAAATTTAAAAAAACGCGGCATTGATGCTTTAGTAGTCATTGGCGGCGACGGAACTTTTACCGGAGCACTGCGTTTTTCGAAAAGCTATCCTGATATAGCCGTAATGGGCGTACCGGGGACTATTGACAACGACCTCTATGGATCAACCTATACCCTTGGTTTTGATACAGCTACTAATACCGTAATTGAAGCTATCGATAAAATACGGGATACTGCAGACGCACACGACCGTTTGTTCTTTATTGAAGTAATGGGTCGCGATTCGGGCGCTATAGCATTGCGTGCAGGAATTTCATGCGGGGCTGAGGCTATATTGCTGCCCGAAAAAGAGACAGCAATAGACGAATTGATTGAAAACCTGAAAAACGGGCAAAACAAGAAAAAATCGTCGAGCATTGTTATAGTTGCCGAAGGCGATAAACATGGCGGTGCGTATGATATTGCGAAACTGGTTGAAAAGCAGGTTAAAAACTACGATATAAAAGTTACCATATTGGGCCACCTGCAGCGCGGCGGTAGCCCGTCGGCATTTGACAGGGTTTTAGGTAGCCGCCTGGGTTTTGCTGCCGTAAACGCCTTAATTGCCGGTAAAACCCAAATGATGGTTGGCCTTGAGGCAAATTATATTAAAATAACCAGCCTTGAAGAAGCACTCACACAACACGAATTTAAACTGGAAGAAGATTTGATGAAGATGGCCGAAATACTCTCGATCTAAAAAAATGATTGCAGTTGTTTATAGCGGATCACATTATGCCGATTGGAGACTTGCCGATAAAGAAAGGGTAATCGCTTCTTTCAGAACCAGTGGTATAAATCCGTATTTAAACGACGAAAAAAGTATCGTTCAGCTATTAAGCAAAAACATCAACCTGATCCATCACGCCGAGGAAATTAAAAAGATATATTTTTTTGGCGCCGGCGCATCGTCTCCTGAATTAAAAGGTGTTGTACACAAAGCATTCTCGGCATTTTTTAAATATGGCAAAGTAAGTATCGAGCACGATTTGGTGGCGGCGGCTATAGCCTGTTGTAAAAACACACAAGGGATAGTTTGTATTCTCGGCAGCGGCTCAAACGCCGCCTGGTACGATGGCAAAAAAGTAAAACCCAACAATTATGGCCTGGGCTATATTTTGGCGGACGAGGGTTCGGGCAACTGGCTGGGAAGGCAATTGATAAAGGGTTATATGAGTGAAACCCTGCCTGCTAATATTCATAAAAAATTTGTTCAACGATATGACCTCGACCGGAAAACCCTCCTTGAAAAAGTTTACCGCCAAAAACAACCTGCCCTTTTTTTAAGCTCATTCACAGACTTTTATATAGAAAACAAAGAAGATAATTTTATAAAAAGCATAATTAAGAATGGTTTTAATCAGCTGTTTAAAGTTTATTTATTACCATTGCATGATGAACATCCCGAAGCTTTTTTGTACTTTGCAGGGTTAGTTGCAGCAGGCTTTCAGGACTACTTATATGAGGCAGCTGACGAGGTAAATCTTAAAATTGCAAACGTTATTAAAGAGCCCATAAACAATTTATTAACATATTATTCAAGTAAAAATTAAAGAATCATGAAAATAGGAATAAACGGCTTCGGCCGTATCGGCCGCCTGGCTTTCAGGGCCGCAATTGAAAGACCCGACATTGAAGTTGTTGGTATTAATGACCTTGTTGAGCCTGATTACATGGCTTACATGTTGAAATACGACTCGACCCACGGTCCTTTCAAAGGCACAATTGCTGTTGAAGGCGGTCATTTGGTGGTAAACGGAAAAACCATCCGTGTTACCGCTGAAAAAGACCCTGCAAACCTTAAATGGGGTGAAGTAGGTGCAGAAGTTGTAATTGAATCAACCGGTTTGTTTTTAACACAGGAAACCGCTCAAAAACATATTGACGCCGGCGCCAAAAAAGTAGTAATGAGTGCCCCTGCAAAGGACGACACCCCTACTTTTGTTATGGGTGTTAACCATAAAGATTTAAAGGCTGACCAAACTATTGTTTCAAACGCATCATGTACTACCAACTGCCTTGCTCCTATCGCTAAAGTATTAAATGATAATTTCGGTATCGAAGAAGGCTTAATGAGCACTATACACGCCGTAACTGCTACTCAAAAAACAGTTGATGGCCCATCACACAAAGACTGGAGAGGTGGCCGTGGCGCTTACCAGAATATCATCCCTTCATCAACAGGTGCAGCTAAAGCAGTAGCACTGGTTATCCCTGCGCTTAAAGGTAAATTAACAGGTATGTCATTCCGCGTTCCGGTTCCTGACGTATCCGTAGTTGACTTAACCGTTCGTCTGAAAAAACCTGCTACTTATGCTGATATTAAAGCAGCTATGAAAGCAGCGTCTGAAGGCGATATGAAAGGCATTTTGGGCTATACTGAAGACGAAGTAGTATCTGAAGATTTTAAAGGTGATGCGCGCACATCAATTTTTGATGCAAAAGCAGGCATTGCTTTAAATGATAACTTTGTGAAAGTAGTATCATGGTATGATAACGAGTGGGGATACTCCAACAAGTTGATCGACCTTGTACAGGAAATCGGCAAATTTTAAATTAACTTATACTGATATTAAGTTAAAGCCCTTCGGTTCTCCGGAGGGCTTTGTTGTTTTATGATATTTATGCCCGCCGGGTCATATACCTGGCAAATGCTTTCCTGTCTATATTGTCCTGTATTTGGTAGTATTTTTATATATTAGCAATTGCTGATTACTACCAGGCTAAAGTTATGCGGTGCTTGTAATATATATAATTGAAGAATAATCTTAAATATGAGACCATTGTTTGTAATCCTCCTGGTATTAACTGCATGTTCCGGGAACGCTGGTAAAACTGCAGATAATGATTCAGCTATAACTAAGCAAACCCGCAACTCTGCATTATCCGCTACCGACACTACCTACATGCCAACAGGCTTTTACTTTCTTGCCGACAGCTCAACAGGAGTTAAAATGCGCATGAGGGGATCTGGTGATGTATTTGTTATTGCACGAAACGCATTTGCTTCTGTCAAAAATATTGTCAAGGCAACCCTGAAAAAAACATCTACCAAAAAAGGAGTTTATACAGAGTTGTGCATGACGTTTGATTCCAAAGGCACTCACGATTTAAAAGAGGGAACGGGCAATTTTTTATTGCAGCCCAAAATAGCTATGGTTGTTGCGAACCAGCTTTTATACGTGGTTGATAATAACGCAAAAATAACAACGGGTGTAGTGTTCGTTGCGCTTTTGGGTTATTCAGACACTGAAATGAGAGCCTTACAAGATCAGGTAGAGCACAAAAAATAAATCTCTTTGTGTATATGAGGCAATCAATTGTTAAAACAATATTAACAACCAGTTACGCCGTTTCCTAATTTTATGGAACAAAAACACCATAGTGGACAAAACATTTAAGTTACTCTTATTAAGCCTGGTGATCGCGCTGCCGGCATTTGCCCAGCAAGGTTTTGTTAAAGTTGAAGGAACCCGATTTACCGTTGATGGCAGACCCTACCGCTATATCGGCACCAACTATTGGTATGGCGGCCTGCTGGCCACCAATGGCGAAGCAGGCAAAAAACGCCTGAAAACCGAACTCGATTTTTTAAAGCAACATGGAGTGACTAACCTCAGGGTGATGGTAGGCGCCGAGGGACTAACTGATTACAAATACCGCACGCCTAACGAAAAAGTACTGGAGCCTGAAGCTGGAAAGTTTAATGAAGATATAATGGCCGGTCTGGATTACCTGCTGAATGAATTGGCTAAACGCAAGATGAAAGCGGTACTGCATTTTACCAACACCTGGGAATGGAGCGGCGGCATAGCCCAGTATTTAAAATGGAACGGTTATGGCGAGCAGCCGTATCCAAAGAGCCTTGGGGGCTATTACAGCTGGGATAAACTTCGGCAATATATTAGCCAGTTTTATAGCTGTAAGCCTTGTATGGACGAATTGGACACCTATATCAAATATATTTTGCACCGCACCAACAGCCTCAATGGCAAAAAATACATTGATGACCCCGCAATTATGGCCTGGGAAATTATTAATGAGCCGCGCCCGATGGAGAAAGTCGCAGTACCGGCTTTTGAAGCCTGGATGAGCCATGTGTCTGCACTCGTAAAATCAATCGATAAAAATCATTTGCTTACCACCGGGAGCGAAGGGGATATTGCCTCAGATTTTGATTTGTCGGTTTACCAAAAGATCCACGCGGATAAAAATATCGACTACCTCACCATCCACATCTGGCCAAAAAACTGGAACTGGTTTAAAGATACTGCCATCAATGCCAACTATAAAGTAATTTTAGATAGTGCCGGTAAGGATATACAAAAGCACTTACAGGTTGCAAAGCAAATGAATAAGCCTATGGTGATAGAGGAATTTGGCTTACCACGCAACCTGCATGTTTACACCCCAGGCACTTCAACCTATAACCGCGATCATTTTTACAACTTTATTTTCAGCAAGGTATTAAATAACCCGGGCATTGCCGGCTGCAATTTCTGGGCCTTCGCCGGCATAGCAAGACCAATACCCGGTCAGACATTCTGGAAAGATGGCGATGAATTTATGGGCGACCCTGGCGGTGAAGAACAAGGCCTGAATTCGGTATTTGATTCGGATGAAAGCACATGGAAGGTGATTGAAAAATACACCATGCAATTAAAATAGCCTATAGGTGAAAGCGAAAAGCAGAAAACTTTAAGAAAAAATCGAAAAGCAAAAAAAGCTTTAGCTTCGGACTTTCAGCATTCAGCCTAAATCACATCAACTCTCTGTCCTTTTTCTCGTGATAGGTTTTGTATGCCAGGTAATAAAAAAACAGGCACATAATCAAATTCAATATTATCCCGGTAAAATTAAGCACTGGATATTCAATAAAAATTTGAAAAATGATCAGAATGAGTGCGAGCGTCCCGGCGATAAAGTATAGGATCAGAAATTTGGGGTTCATATAAAGGATTTATTAGTTTATTAATAATCATCCATCCCCGGCATCCCGCGTTAAATAATTTAAAACGGGGGTAACATTTTCCGGCGTTTACTTTAAACTTTGGATCTTTATCAAAGTTAAGGCAAAATAACCGGTAATAAAATTATCTTTCTACTTCCATCCTGGCTTCAGCAGGGTAAGTTTTATAAGCGCAGAAAAAGAAGATCATATCAGGTATGGCTATCATTAAAACTTCGCCTGGATATTCAAACAGGTTGGTAGCAAGATGATAAACAAGCACGATCAGCCCGGCAAAGCCCAGCACTAAATAAATTAAACGGTATTTTGGATTCATGATGTAAAAGATTAATACAAATATTATTACCTTTTACGTCGAAGCTAAAAGAAAGGTTATGAACTATATAACCTTTCTTTTAATATCATCCAATTACTTTTTCAATTCATATTTTGGCGGAACCGTTTTTTCTCTTTTAAATACAATAGCAGCCAATGGCGGGATCGTAATTTTTATAGACTGCTCCCTCCCGTGCCAGTTTACTGTTTCTGTACTTACAGGTTTGGGGTTATCAATACCGCTACCCCAGAATTTTTTAGCATCCGAGTTAAATATTTCAACCCATTTACCTGTTGCGTGTACCCCTACTCTAAAGTCGTGATGCACAATTGGGGTCATGTTTAAAACAATTACCAGTTCATTGGCTTCATCAATGCCTTTACGGTTATATATCAATATCGAGTCGTTTGAGTTACCGCCATCTACCCACTCAAAACCATTGTAATCAAAGGCCTTTTCATATAAGGCTGGTTCGTCCTTATAAAGCTGGTTCAATGCCTTCACTACTTCTTTTATACCCTGGTGGTTTGGATATTCAAGCACGTGCCAGTCCAATGAGTTCTGGAAGTTCCACTCAGTTCCCTGGCCAAACTCCGCGCCCATAAAAAGCAATTTGGAGCCGGGATGGGTAAACATATAGCTATAAAGCAGGCGCAGGTTGGCGAATTGCTGCCATTCGTCTCCCGGCATTTTACGCAGCATCGAGCCTTTGCCATAAACCACTTCATCATGCGAAAACGGAAGCATAAAGTTTTCGGTAAAAGCGTATATCAGGCTAAAAGTGATCTGGTTGTGATGGTATTTGCGATAGATCGGATCTGCTGAGAAATATTTGATTGAGTCGTGCATCCATCCCATCATCCATTTCATCCCAAACCCAAGTCCGCCGGTATAAACGGACCTGCTTACACCTGTAAATGAGGTTGATTCTTCAGCTATAGTTTGCGTATCAGGGAAATGGCTATAAACTGCTTCGTTAAATTCTTTTAAAAAGGATATGGCTTCCAAATTCTCATTGCCACCGTAAATATTCGGTTCCCATTCGCCATGGTTACGCGAGTAATCAAGGTAAAGCATAGATGCCACAGCATCTACACGCAAACCATCTGCATGGTACCTGTCCAGCCAGAATAAGGCATTACTGATTAAAAACGCGCGGACTTCATTGCGCCCGTAATTAAAAATATACGATTTCCAATCCGGATGAAACCCTTTGCGCAGGTCTTCATGCTCAAACAAATGTGTTCCATCAAAAGTATAAAGCCCATGTGCATCTCCCGGAAAATGCGAAGGCACCCAATCCAATATAACCCCAATACCAGCTTCATGCAGTTTTTCAATAAGGCCCATTAATTCCTGAGGCGAGCCATACCTGCTTGACGCGGCAAAAAAACCTGTGATTTGGTATCCCCAGCTCGGATAATAAGGGTGCTCCATTATCGGCATAAACTCTACGTGGGTAAAGCCCATTTCTTTAATATAAGGCACCAACTTATCTGCCAGTTGGGTATAGGTTAAAAATTCATCAGGACTCTCAGTACTGCGCGCCCAGGAGCCAACATGCATCTCGTAAACCGAATAAGGTTTATCAAGGGCATTATGCTTATACCGCTCCTTCATCCACTCACCATCGCTCCATTCATAGTAAGTATCAGCCACTATAGACGCCGTGCGTGGCGCTACTTCCCAGCGTAATGCAAACGGATCTGCCTTTTCAAGGTCAGCACCGGTAGAAGATTTGATGTAATATTTATAGGTTTCGCCGTTACCTACGTTGGGAATAAAACCTTCCCAAATACCTGATCCGTCCCAGCGAACAAATAGCGCGTGTGAACTACGGTCCCAGCCATTAAAATTACCGATAACGGAAATAAATTGAGCATTCGGCGCCCAAACCGCAAAATATGTTCCCGTAACACCATTAAATTCAATAACGTGCGAGCCCAATTTTTCATATAGTTTATAATGCTTGCCTGATTTAAATAAAGCGATATCAAAATCAGTAAAACGGCTATAGGGTTCAACGGATTTAACCTGCAGCGTACCGGGTTCAGCCTCTTTTGCTTTCGACGTTTTTTTTGATGCGGCAGGTTTCTCTGCTTTATCCGCCACAGCTGTTTTTTTCGCCGCTGGTTTCGCTTTTTTCACATCTGCTATTTCAACAGGTGCATCTTTTGCGGTGTCAATTTTCTTTTTCGCCATATGTTTTAGCCCGCAGGCCCGTTAACTGTTAAATTTATCTAATTCAAATAGTACTTGCTGTATTCCTTTTAAAGGTATTCTTATCCAATCGGGTCTTCCGTTCAATTCATATCCCAATTCATATACTGATTTTTCGAGCAGGTGAAGTTGCAATAAAAAATTAAGTTCGGTACGGCTCCCAAATATAGCCGATATATCACCCATGGTTTGCATATAAGCATCTAAATATGCATCAGTTATCAATTTATACCACCTATCGGCTGATTTTTGCAATTTCAGCGGATTTATTTCCCTGGTCTCACTGCTGAAATAAAGTTTGGCGCACACTGCGTAATGGAACGAGCGGATCATACCAGCAACGTCCTTTAGTGGCGAATGTTTTATTTTCCGATCGGTTATCGCGCTCTCTGGTTCACCTTCAAAATCAATAATCAGGTAATCAGTGCCTGTAAACAGCACCTGGCCTAAATGGTAGTCTCCGTGTATACGGATGCGTTGTGATTTGAGATGGCTGCTGCCAATTTTTTCGAAAAAATGCCTGATATTGTTTTCGCAGTTTATAAAATCATCCGCCAGCGATTTTGCATTTTTATCCAGCCGCGAATAGTTTTCTTTTAACAGCTTAATACGTTTATCCAGCAGGTTATTCAGATGATTTTGCAAATGACTGATATAAGTATCATCGTAAGGTTCGGGCTTAAATTCCTTGCTTTTTTTATCCGAAAGCAATGCCAGGTGCATCTCAGCCGTGCGTTTGCCCAGCAATTCAACCTTTTCAAAAACGTCTTCGTTTATTCCGAATACTTTGTCAACGATCATGAAAAGGAAATTATTCAGATCATCACCAGTTGATACCCAACTATCAGACTTGCTGACAACTTTTTGCATCATTAACCCCAGCGTTACCGGCGGTATCCCCGGGCGCTCCAGCACCATGCTGCCGCAATAAGCGGGAATATTTTTAAAGCCACCCTTTTCCGTTAAAAACTGAAGCATTTCCACTTCAGGATTTACTTCGCGGAAGAGTTTACGATAAAATTTAAAAAAGTATTTATTACCATATACTAAAGACGAATTACTTTGCTCCAGGTCGGGCACAACGCATAAATAGCTCATATTTTCGTCCGTAGAAGCAAGGCCTTTCCCTTTATGATAAACGATATACCCTTTTTCCTGCGGCGTTTTGGCATTGGTAAATATGTCGTCGAACAGCTGCACCTGGAAACGAAAATCATAAATGGCGTCAATCAGCCAACCCGATTTTCCTTCAACCGTTATCCTTGTAATAAATGCTTTATGATTAATATGCCCTATCAATTCAAAATCATCCGGCATAAATGAAACCGGCATAGCATATTTTTCCTCATCACCGTAGGTATAACCCAAATGCAGGATGATCAAATATGAAAGTCCGTCTTCTACAGGAATGCTGAGCAATTGCTGTACTTTTAAAAATTTGATCATGCGCGCCTTGCCGGCAAACCACCGGCATTTACGCATGTAATTATAAAACACATTCTCCTCAAGCCAGGTGAGCGCTTCTTTATCATAGGGAAATTCAGCCCACGGTCTTTTCAATATTAGTGAAGAAGTTTGTGCGGCGATATCAATATTCCCTAAATTCATGGTTACAACAATTCAATCTTAAATAAATGTACCGGCATATCGTGCGGATCCAGCTCAACATAGTTCCATTCCTGGTTCCAGTTATAACTTCTTCCGGTTATTATATCGAAGGCAATAAAATCCTGGCCAGGGTAAAGGCCCAGTGCATGCAGCGGCGTATGCACAAGCCCCCACTGCCGGTTACTTGGATCGAGGTTTACTACGCACAAAATATGATTATCGCCACTTCTTTTGTAATAAGCCAGCAGTTGGTCGTTATTTATTTCGCAAAACGCGATATTGTTGGTACTCTGCAATGCCGGGTTTACCTTGCGGGCTGCGTTAACCCGGGTAATTACATCGATCAATTTATTCCTTTTCTCCCAGTCCCAGTAGCGTACTTCGTATTTTTCGGAATTCAGGTACTCTTCTTTTCCTGGATAGGGAGCATGGTACATCAGTTCATATACCGGCCCGAAGATCCCATAATTGGAGGATAAAGTAGCCGCCATAAAAAAGCGGGTGATAAAACCGGGTTCGTTCCCGTTTTGGAGCGAATAAGGATTAATATCATGAGTGTTCGGCCAGAAATTCGGACGGAAATAGTCCTTCATTTCTGTTTGGGTAAGCTCATTCATATATTCAATGAGCTCATGCTTAGAGTTGCGCCAAACATAATAAGTGTATGATTGTGTGTAGCCCAATTTGGCCAGTTGTTTCATTACCTTAGGCTTGGTAAACGCTTCGGACAGGAACAAAGTGCCGGGGTATTTTTTTTGTACTTCGGCAATGCACCATTCCCAAAAATGAAACGATTTGGTATGGGGGTTATCCACCCTAAAAATCCTGATGCCCTGTTCGCACCAGTAATCAAGGATACTTTTTAATTCTGCCCACAGGTTTTGCCAATCATCATTCTCAAAATTTATGGGTAAGATATCCTGGTATTTTTTAGGTGGATTTTCAGCGTATTGCACTGTTCCATCCGGCCGCCATTTAAACCACTTTGGATGTTGCTTAACATAGGGATGATCAGGCGAGCATTGAATAGCAAAATCCATAGCAATCTCGAGACCGTGATTTGCAGCTTCTTTTATCAAATGTTTAAAATCCTGTAATGTCCCGAGGTCTTTTAATACATCCTTATGCCCCCCCTCTGATGAACCTATGGCGTAAGGTACACCATCATCGCCGGGCAGCGCATTTACCGCATTATTTTTCCCTTTGCGGAAGTTATGACCGATGGGATGAATGGGCGGGAAATACAGCACATCAAAGCCCATCTCTGCAACGCGCGGCAGTAAAGCCTCACAATCTTTAAAGGTTCCATGTTTTCCTTCAACGCGGGATGCCGACCGGGGAAAGAAGCAATACCAACTACTGAAAAGCGCTTTGTCTCGCTCAACCAAAACCCTTAAATGCGGTGTATAAACAGTTGCGTTATCAAGATTGGGATAAGTGCTGATAAAATAATGAATCTCTTTGCCCAATACTTCAGCTACTGCCTGTTCGTAATGTTTTTCGTCACGCATCAGCGCTATCATTTTACCGATCTTTTTTTGGTCGGCTTTGGTGGCCGCCGGCAGCATGGCTTCAAGCAATTCGGCGCCGATAAGCAGTTCAACATTCAGTTGCTGGGCATCTTCGTATTTTTTTAAAAAACCGTGATGCCAGGTATCTGCATGATCAACCCAGCCGGTAACGGTATAGTAGTAAAATCCGGTTTTTTCAAGGTCGAATGACGCTTGCCACCTGTCGTTATTCACCATATGCATAGGCACATACAACCAGGTTTTATCATTTTCGTGCCTGTATAATAATCTTGCTCCTATATGATCATGGCCATCGGTAAATATGTCCGCTTCTACTTTAATACTCTCGCCAGCAACTTTTTTAATAAAGAAGCGCCCGCCGTCGATTTCAGGCGTAACATGTTCAACAATAACTCTTTGCAAGCCTTGTTCAGTCATTTGGTTAATAGGGGGATTCCCCGGTTTATATTGGTAAAATAATATTATAAATATATAAAGAAGAGCCAGGAATGAAGAAGCAGGAGCCAAGATTTTTTTCTCGTGGCGAAATATCTTTTGTTTCTTCCTTTCTTGATTCCTGGCTCTTTAATCTTGGTTCTAATTGCTAATCAATAATTATTTGCGTAAAGTTCTTCCGCAGTTTTAGTTTCAGTATTTTATCCTTATCAAAGGTAAAATCTTTGAATTCTTTATTATCAGCTACAATTCGCGTTGGTTTAAATGGCAAGCCAATAATATTAAACTCATAGTTTTCATATCTGGGGGTATACAGCCCTTCCATACTTTGCTGAATGGCTAGCTTATTCCTGGAGCCATTTACCACAAATTTCTTTTCAAGATAAATGTCCTGTTCGTAAGCAAAGGTTTCGCCATAGTCCTCAAAAAGGAACGAATTTACTTCGTAGTCGCTGAAATAAACATTCAGCTTCACTTCTTCAATCTCCTTTTCGCCTACATACTGCATCACCGGGTATTCGGGTATTACTGAGCCGGCTTTTACAAATATTGGTATTGTTTCGAGGGGAGTTTGCACGTCTATTTCTTTGCCCCCTTCAATTACCTGGTTGCTCCAGAAATTGTACCACTTACCTTTCGGCAAGTACACTTTTCTGCTGACAGAACCCGGTTCAAGCACCGGGCAGATCAATATTTTGTCGCCGTAGGTAAACTCATCCTGCCTGAAATGGTTAGTGATCTCCTCTTGCTCCTGCATTACTACGGGCCTTAAAATCGGGAAACCATAACGGTGATGTTCCCAGAAGATAGAATATAAATATGGCAGTAAACGATATCTTAATTCGATAAACTTTCTATTGATTGAGGTAAATGGTTCGCCAAAGCTCCATGGCTCACGTTCTTTGGTATCACCTGCAGAGTGCGCACGCATAAAAGGGGAGAAAGTACCCATCTGGATCCAGCGGGTAAAGAGTTCGCCATCCGGCTCGCCGCTAAAACCGCCAATATCTGTTCCGCAAAAAGAGATCCCTGATACCGATAAACGCTGGCACTGGATATTACCCAACTTAAGGTGCTCCCACGAGGCCACATTATCACCTGTCCACACAGATGAAAAACGCTGAACGCCCGAGTAACCTGCCCTTGTGATAGTAAAAGGGCGTTTATTTTTCATTAGTTTGCGCAAACCATCGTAGGTGGCCCTAACCATTTGCATGCCGTAAACATTATGCGCTTTACGGTGCGAGCCCCGGTAACCGTCATATTGGTGCCTTACATCATCAGGAAAAGTTCCGGCGCCAAATACAGCGGGCTCGTTCATGTCGTTCCAAACACCGGCAACGCCCATTTGCACTAATTCGTCAAACAAACCGCCCCACCACTCACGTACTTCAGGGTTAGTGAAATCAGGAAACTGGCAGCGGCCCGGCCATACATGGCCCTCCATAAAATAATCGTCGCTACGACGGCAAAAATACCGCTTTTCTTTACCTTCTTTAAATACAGAATAATTGTCGTCAACCCGGATTCCCGGGTCAATAATCACTACTGTTTTAAAACCATCAGCGGCTAATTCTTTGATCATCCGTTTTGGATCATTAAAATATTTCCGGTTCCAGGTAAAGCACCTGTAACCGTCCATATAGTCAATATCCAGGTAGATCCCATCGCAGGGGATCTTATTTTCGCGGAAACCGTTGGTTATCTTTTTAACTTTTGCCTCGGGATAATAACTCCAGCGGCATTGGTGGTAACCCAGTGCCCAAAGGGGCGGCATAGGGTGGGTTCCGGTTAAAATATGGTAACTTTTCACCACGTCCATCATATGCGGGCCATGGATATAATAATATTGCAGTTCGCCGCCGTCAGCCCAAAAACTTGTTTTGGTGGGGTCTTCGGCGCCAAAATCAAAATGTGCTTTAAATGTATTATCGAAGAAAATGCCATGGGCAATTCCTTCATTTACACTAATATAAAAAGGGATGCTTCGGTACAAAGGATCCTGGTTCCAGGCAAAAGAATAGGCATCCGTGTTCCAGTTTTTCAGCCTTTTACCACGAAGGTTTAATTCAGTAGGCTTGTCACCAAGTCCAAAAAAGCTTTCTTCAGTATGGCAGGTTTTTGTACAAAAAACATAATAACCACCAAATTTTACATTTTCTTCCCAGTGCATGGGTACTGCATCTGAACTGGTAATAAAGTCATTACTATCTGAAAATGATATAAAAAAATCAGTTTTACGGATGTGGCAATTTACGGCACTTGTTGAAACTTTGAATTCGTTTTCATCTTCTGAAAGGGTAAAATCGATTGCTCTTTGTTCAATCTTTGGTACCGCATATGAAAATTCGTCTAAAAAAACACTATGGGGCGCAAGCCTTACCCTGATGATCTCATTCGTAATAACAACGACTTCAACTTTTGCATCTCCGTCAGAAAAGTAGAATTTATTACCCGATTGCTGCGCGCTTTTAGGCACGCCAAGGTATTTTTTAATGATCGGCTTTATCCCGTCGGCAGGGTTATTAAGGTGATGGAACTCCTCCTCTTCTTCAATTAATTTATTGGCTATCAGTTCCTGGTTTAATATATTGTCTTCCATTAAAAATTATAAGTCTAACCCCAATTATGCATTGTGTATGTATAACGCAATATACAACATTCCGCTTTATTAAAAACCATAATTGTT
>NZ_CAIWNH010000456.1 GCF_903913935.1 uncultured Mucilaginibacter sp. | reverse complement strand
TTTTTTGAGCGCTACTTTAGTTAGGAAAAGGCAATAGAACGCTGATATATTATGATGGTTATGATTAAAGACATTATTAAGAAAAACAGATAAGGTAAAGAAATACTGTTTATTAATTTAAAAATCGATTCGTGGATTTTTGATTCGCTTTTTAACTGCTAAAGCAATAGGACGCTGATTTGTTATGATGATTATGATTTAAATCCATTTATGAATTGCAGCTACAAAAAAACACTACCGCTGCTTTCAATTCACTTCGCCCAAAAAATAAATTCTGTATTTGATCATAATCATCATAAAAAATCAGCGTGCCCGTATTAAACAAAAAGAGCCCCGCGCTTGCGCAACGGAGCCCTACCTGTGATTGAAAAATTCTAGTTGGTTTTAACCAGCTTTAATGTTTGTACTAATTTATCGCCTTGCATAGCACGGGCAAAGTAAGTGCCGTTGCTAAGCGTATTGCCATTCCAGTTAACGGTGTAATCGCCTTCTGTTTTATTTTCATCTAACAGCGTTTTAATTAACTGGCCGTCGATGTTATAAAGCAGGATAGTTACGTGAGCATTAGCCTCAACCCTGTATTTAATAATGTTTTCACTAGTAAACGGATTAGGGAATGCTGACATAAACACTACCGGAGCACTGATACCCAAAATACCTGTGGTTGGAGAAAGAATACCAGGTTGAGTATAAGCAACCGGCTGTCCGCCACCCTGGCCTGTTCCGCCCCATGGGGTTTGCAGATAAGGGAATGAAGTTCTGAAAGTAGTATCGTTATGTGTTATACCCGTTGAATAGGTTAAGTGAGCCAATAAAGCCGGGGTAACCGGGTTCGGTCCACCTGCAGTATAATCATCAAACCATAAACCAACGGCAGCCAATACAGCACCACCTACGGTTTGCAGTTCAATACGGGTAACATCATCTTCCAAACGGCGTCCGTTAGGGAAACCATCCATGTTAGGGATTGCTTGTAAGGCTGTGCTACCATTAAATCTTGCATCTGTTAAACCTAATACTGCAGCCTGTATTAAACCTTCACTGCTAAAATCGGCGCTGTTGCGCGGTGTAGCAGGTACGGCCATGTTAAGACGTAACATATCACCACCGGTTGGTAAAAAGTTATTGATAAACGGTTTACCTGCGGCAAGCGGATTGCCTGCTTTGCCCGTTGCCAATTGGTAAGGAACCAGGTTAGGCACACCGGTATTAAATATCGGCCAAATATCTACCGAACGTGGTGAGTGGTTATTTGGCAATAATAAACTTTGGTAGGTAGTAGGATCAAAAGCTGTTCCTATCAAACCAACCTGGCTGCCTTGTGTTAAAGCATACAAGCCCATTTGGTCATTACCAAAACCGTAAGCCTGTAACGAACGGCGCTGAATTTGCAGTGGTGCAAATGCTGGTACCGCTGCGCTGTAGTGTGCGCTATCCATGTAAAGAGATAATTCAGGCTGATAGAAGTAAGGGCCAAAAGTTGCAATTGAATCCAGATCCTGGTATGGAGTCATTGAATTCCAAAGATCTTTCATACCTATCGGAATAACAGCTTCGTTAGTAAGCGGCATACCGATTCTTGAAACCTGAACCCAGTGACCTGAACTTATTACAGTTCCGTTACCATTTAAGGTAGTAACCTGCTGGCGGCTGGCAG
>NZ_CAIWNH010000455.1 GCF_903913935.1 uncultured Mucilaginibacter sp. | reverse complement strand
TTTAGAAAAGTGTAAAGCTATTACAGGATTAAAATTAAGTGTAAACTTATATCAGGATTAATCATTAAAAGTGTAAACTTTTTTCAGGACGAGACATTGTCCCACCTGTCCCAGCTGTCCCGCTCAAAAATGGGATGGGACAAATGGGACAAAAACAAAATGCCATCCCCAATCCTTCTATCTGAACGATGAATCTTATAAAAACCAATACAGTCATTTTGGCGGCCCTCTTTTCGCTATTTGCGCCCCAGCCTCAGAATGATATCCCCCAGTATGATCATGTGGTTGTTGTGATTGAAGAGAACCATGCCTATCATGAGTTGATTGGTTCGGCGAACGCCCCGTATATTAATCAGCTTGCCAAAGGCGGCGTGTTATTTACCAATTCGCATGGTATCGGGCATCCCAGCCAGCCTAATTACCTGGCGCTGTTTTCTGGCAGTACGCAGGGCGTAACGGGCGATGAATGCCTTGAGGGTAAAACACCTTTTAAAACCCCCAACCTGGGCGAGGCTTTGATAGATAAGCACCTTACTTTTAAAGGATACGCCCAAACCATGCCAAAGGCAGGCTACCTGGGCTGCACATTTTTGAGCAGCAGCGTTACTATTGGCCACTTGTATGCCCGCAAGCATACGCCATGGGTAAATTGGCTGGGAACCGGTGTTAATTGTATCCCCCTTTCATGCAGTGTGCCGATGACTGATTTTCCGAAAGATTTTACCAAACTGCCTACAATAGCTTTTGTGGTGCCCGATATGGATTATGATATGCATAATATTGGACTGTCGGGCGATGACAACGCAATACGCAGGGGCGATACCTGGCTAAAGGACAACCTGAATGAATACGCCCAATGGGCAAAAAAACACAATAGATTACTGATAGTTACTTTTGACGAGGACGACTATGTGAGCAAAAATGAAAACAGGATCCCAACGGTGTTTTATGGGGCGAAACTTATACAGGGGGAGTACAAAGGCCCGGTTAATCATTACAATATATTGCACACGCTGGAGTCGATGTACGGATTAACATTTACGGACAATGTAGTCGCGCCGCCTGTTGGAGGCGTTTGGGGGAAATAAGGGGCGAAGTCTGAAAGTCCGAAGTATGCATTTCAGCATCCAGCTTAACGCTACGGTGGAGTACGGCATTAATTACGGGAAGAATAAAATTGAATTGCAGGGACAATAACCGCGCTTTGCTGTCTGGGTTTAATTGTCACTTAATATAGCTGCCTTTTTCCGCTGTTTGTTAACGCTATGCGGTTTCAGAAAGTTGTAGGTTAAATTGATGCCGATATATTGGCCGGTGCGGTTGCTGTTGGTGCCATCAAAAAATACGTAGCCCTGAACCATAGTAATGGCAAATGTGGTACTTACGTTAAAATTAATACCATTACAGATTTCGGACATCAAACCTTGTTTGCCGTTTAGTACATACCCTGCGCCCAGGCACAACGATTCGGCAAACCTGCCTTTCGAAAATACGTTTATCGACGGCCTTAATTCTATATACCGTGCCGTGTCATTGCCCCTTAATTCGTTTAATTTTCCAATTGCCAGGCCTATATCAAAAATACCATAAGTGCGGCCAAACTCAATAGCCGGCGCAAACCTTTTGGCAGCACCACCTCTCGTGTTTACAAAAACGTTTGTATTTGCTGAAATATAAAAATATTGCGGTTCTTTATTTTCTTTTGAGGTGTCAGATTCAATGGTGGTATCCCTTTTACGAAGGTTATTAATAGCATGGCTCAGTTTTGCCGGCTGCATAGCTTGTGGGTGTTGTGCAAATCCGGTTATTGAGCAAATAGAAAGTAGAATTGTAAAAACTGTCTTCATTTTGCATTAGGGTTTTGGATAAACCTTGCTTTCAGACAGATAATGATCTAAATTGTTTTAAACAAAAACAGGATCACCCTTTGTTAAGGCGATCCTGTTTTTATTTATTATAAAGGTAAATCCTACCGATGCAGACGGGTAACCAGCGTAAACCTGTTGCTCCCGTATGAATTTGTATCTGCGGTCATATCAAATAAATATGAGGGGTAGTGGCGAAAATCCAGTGAGTCCTTTTTGAATTTATCCATCAACCATATATCATAATTTGATGGTATTGCCTGTATTTTGGTGATGTATAATTTATATAGTCCTGTTTTGGTAGCGTTAACCACCAATTTTACCGTTGTTCCGTGGCTTGCCAGAGGTAATGTATTAATAGATAAAGGTACATTATCGCTTGACAGGCTTGAAAAACTTACCATCCCGAATCCCTGCATAAACCGTGCGTCTTCCGCGCCGGAATAGGCTGCTGTTGATTTTGGATTAAAGGAGATCATCAATCCATCGGTATTGATAGAATCTTTACCTAGTTTAACACAAATGTATCCCTTGGTGCTATCCGCTTTTTTACCAGCCGTATCCTGGTTCAACACAATGGTTGTTGACGGTAATTGTTGTGTGCCCTGGGTACTTGCTGCAAATGGGTTTACAGAAGCTTCTTTATGGCATGACGAAAAATAAAGTGCTGCAATTATGATAATTGCTGATATCCTGGTTTTCATTTTATTGTTTGTTGTAAAAGCCTTATTGGCTTTAATTTATCCTGGTAATGTGTGCTTTTACGACTGCAGGTTATAAAATGTTCAGGTATTATTCATATTTATTTAATTTATGATGAGGGTATTATACAAGGATGGTTTTATTTGATATATGTCGATAAGAGCCCGGGCCATGGCGCGTTAAACGGCGATGCAGAAATGCAAGGGCCGAAATTCCGGATTCGGGAAGGGTAATACAAAAAAGAGTGAACAAGGATTTACAGGATCATAGGATTTACTGTTTTAAAACCTATGATCCTGTAAATCCTAAATATCGTGTCAAGCCTGGTGGAAGCTCAATCCATTTCCATCAGGGTCTTTAACCGACATGAATTTGCCCCATGGAGTTTCGTCAATCCGCCCCACATAGATGCCTTTTGCAGTAAATTCTTCAACATCCTGTTCAAGGCTGTTTGTTTTAATAACAAGCCCCTGCACGCTGCCCGCGGGCATTGCCGGGAACCACGTTACAAGGGTGATAGAGGTATCGTGTCCGTTAAAGCCCAGTTGTACCCAGGTTTGGCCATCGCCGGTGGGTGTTTCAGCTAAAATGGTGAAGCCAAGTTTTACATAAAATTCCTTTGACCGTTGCTGATCAGTAACAGGGATAGAGATAATTTCAATCGCTTTCATTATTAGGGTTTATTTGGTTTAATAAATTCTCAAGGTTT
>NZ_CAIWNH010000454.1 GCF_903913935.1 uncultured Mucilaginibacter sp. | reverse complement strand
ATAAAACACATTGATTCATTGGCACAAACGCCCCTGCAGGTTAATGATTATATAGCGGTTAGCAACAAAAAAGGCATTTATGCCATGGCTTACAAAGACTGCCTTTATGTAATGTACACCAAATTACATAACTATACCGGTAACCTGGAGGATATTCCGGCGGCGGCGCAGCCGGGATACGCAAAAACAATTGTAACGTTTACCGCACCGGATATATTTTTTGATGATAACGGCATCATTGTAAACCCTGAAAGCCTTGTTTACGAAGGCTACTGGGCCAAAATTAGGATAGCAGAATTACTTCCCTCAGACTATAGTCCCGATAATTAGCATATCCTAACGAAGGGGTATCCGAAACAAAAGACCGTTGTTATCTTGTCGGTTAATAGCAAT
Organism: uncultured Mucilaginibacter sp.; assembly: GCF_903913935.1. Taxonomy (GTDB): domain Bacteria; phylum Bacteroidota; class Bacteroidia; order Sphingobacteriales; family Sphingobacteriaceae; genus Mucilaginibacter. Next base: position 2,961 of record NZ_CAIWNH010000454.1, on the reverse strand, counting down.
TTATCATAATTCCACATTCAGACAGAACGACTTTAACCAGCTTCCCTGCCCCGGTTAACTCCGCGGTTAAATTTAACACTATGAGCACAAAGGCAGCTCAAAGACCACCATGCCTATCAGTTGTGGACATGTTATTAAATAATCCTACAAAAAAAACCGCCATGCTAAAGCACAGCGGAGTTTTAATTTTATTTATTTTCTAAAGTCACATGCAGCTTCTTTCGGACTTTGCTGACCCTGCCTGCCGGCAGGTTTCAGACTAAAAAACTTACTTCTGCTCTTCCTCTTCAGGCTTTTTGCTTTCGCCTTTGCGGGCAACAATTTTTATTTCGTTGCTTTCTTTGTCGTAGTCGATTTCCATGGTATCGCCTTCGCTCAGTTCGCCTTTTAATATTTCTTCGGCAATCGGGTCTTCCAGGTATTTCTGGATCGCACGTTTTAACGGACGGGCGCCAAACTGGCTGTCGTAGCCCTTATCGGCGATAAACTCTTTAGCGCCTAAGGTAAGCTCAATTTTGTAGCCCAGCATATTTACCCGGTTAAACAGGTAAGCCAGTTCAATATCAATGATCTTAAAGATCTCTTCTTTACCCAGGGAATTAAACACGATCACATCGTCTATACGGTTCAAAAACTCAGGTGCAAAAGCACGTTTCAAAGCATTTTCAATTACACCTCTTGAATGTGAATCAGCCTGAATAGTTTTAGCGCTGGTAGTAAAACCAACTCCCTGGCCAAAATCCTTCAACTGGCGTGCGCCAATGTTTGAGGTCATGATGATGATCGTATTCCTGAAATCAACCTTGCGGCCTAATGAGTCAGTTAACTGCCCTTCATCCAATACCTGTAACAGGATGTTGAATACATCCGGGTGTGCTTTTTCAATTTCATCCAGTAATACTACTGCATAAGGTTTGCGGCGTACCTTTTCGGTCAGCTGTCCGCCTTCTTCATAACCTACATAGCCCGGAGGCGCACCCACTAAGCGGGATACAGCGAATTTTTCCATGTATTCGCTCATGTCGATCTGGATCAGGGCGTCCTCTGTGTCAAACATAAAGCGTGAAAGTTCTTTCGCCAGTTCAGTTTTACCAACACCGGTAGGGCCCAGGAATATAAATGAACCGATCGGTTTTTTAGGATCTTTCAATCCGGCGCGGGTCCTTTGAATGGCGCGGGTCAATTTCTTGATCGCTTCTTCCTGCCCGATTACTTTGCTGCCAACAGTTTCAGCCATATTCAACAGCTTGTGGCTGTCGGCCTGGCCCACACGCTGAACAGGGATACCGGTCATCATGCTTACTACTTCGGCAACGTTATCTTCAGTAACGGTATAGCGTTTTGATTTGGTTTCGGCTTCCCAAATGGCTTTAGCCTGTTCCAGTTCTTCCAGCAAATGTTTCTCCGTATCACGCAGTTTAGCAGCTTCTTCGTATTTCTGGCTGCGTACCACTTTGTTTTTCTCGATCTTGATCAGCTCGATCTTTTGCTCAATATCCAAAATGTTTTGTGGCACATGAATATTGGTTAAGTGAACACGAGATCCCGACTCGTCCAGGGCATCAATAGCCTTATCCGGTAAGAAGCGGTCGGTAATATATCTTGTGGTTAAAGTAACGCAGGCGTTAATTGCCTCAGGCGTATAAGTTACGCCATGGTGCTCTTCGTATTTCTCTTTAATGCGGTTCAGTATCTCAATAGTTTCATCCGGCGTAGCAGGTTCAACCATTACCTTTTGGAAACGACGGTCTAAAGCGCCGTCTTTTTCAATATACTGGCGGTATTCATCCAAAGTAGTGGCGCCGATGCATTGTATTTCGCCCCTGGCCAATGCCGGTTTAAACATATTGGAAGCATCCAGCGAACCAGATGCGCCGCCTGCGCCAACAATAGTATGGATCTCGTCAATGAATAAGATTACGTCAGGCGATTTCTCTAGCTCGTTCATCACGGCTTTCATACGCTCTTCAAACTGCCCGCGGTATTTGGTGCCGGCAACTAATGAAGCCAGGTCCAAAGTAACCACGCGTTTGTTAAACAACACGCGCGAAACTTTACGCTGAACGATCCGTAACGCTAAACCTTCCGCAATGGCTGATTTACCAACGCCGGGCTCACCTATTAATATAGGGTTGTTCTTTTTACGGCGAGACAGGATCTGCGATACCCGTTCAATCTCTTTTTCGCGACCTACGATGGGGTCAAGGCGGCCGTCTTCGGCTGCTTTGGTTAAGTCGCGGCCAAAATTATCCAGTACCGGTGTTTTTGATTTAATGTCCGATACTTTTTTAGGTTGGCTAAATGATTCTTCTTCCTTGAAGTCGTCATCGCCGCCGGTAGGGGATCCCGGCATTTCGTCGGTTACATCGTTCTTATGTGATTCCACTTCGCCTTTAAAAATTTCGTAATTAACATGAAACTGGGTTAATATCTGCGACGCGATGTTGTCCTCGTCGCGCAGTATCGACAGAAGCAAATGCTCCGTACCGATAACATCGCTTTTAAATATTTTAGCTTCCAGGTAAGTAATCTTTAATACCTTTTCGGCCTGTTTGGTTAATGGGATACTGCCGATATGCACATTTGTGCCGATAGTTCCTTTTACAGCATCCTCTACCGAGCGTCGTAATTTTGCTGTATCAACGGCTAATTCTTTCAGTAATTTTATTGCAACGCCGTCCCCGTCTCTTATCAGTCCCAACAAAAGGTGCTCAGTCCCAATATAGTCATGGCCAAGGCGCAAAGCCTCCTCCCTGCTGTATTGTATAACATCCTTAACCCGCGGCGAAAATTTAGCTTCCATATAGTTCCTTCCGATTTATGAACGCCCTAATGTATTAAATTGTTTCAATAATCAAGGCGCGTTATTTTACACATATCAACAATATTATTGCCAAGTTTTTAAGTTGAATATAAAGCAGACATTCAGATGATATTCAATTTAAAAAACTTAAATAATTT
>NZ_CAIWNH010000453.1 GCF_903913935.1 uncultured Mucilaginibacter sp. | reverse complement strand
AATCACTGCGCCGTTACCGATAGTTAATCCCCCGTTGATAATTGCACTGGCACCGATCCATACATCATTACCAATAACTGTATCCAAATACTCTTCAAATTCCTGCTTTTTAGCAAATGTTATCCCAGTCTGTTTAGCCATTGAATAAAAAATAGGATGCATCGAAATAAAATCATTCACAGGATGCATTGCAAGGCCTACGCTGACATTAGGACCTATGCACGTGAATTTTCCTATTTTTACATTTTGAATAAATGAGTTGGCAGCTATATAAGAAAAGTCGCCTAATGAAGAATTTATTACAGATGCCTTTAGACCCAGATAATTATACTTGCCGAATTTTGAATTCCTTGAAACACCAACCTTTCCATTGATTTTCAAAGTAGGATTTTTACTTTTTAACCTCAATAACGAATAACTTGCCCTTAGGTAGTTAGTTACCGGAAGCGTAATTATTCTAAAAGCAAATCTAATCCAATTCATGTTTTTAACTTAAAACTTTCCTTTATCTACCAATAACATGCGCTCTCAACAATAGCTGCCTTTTGAGGTCGGTTTTTATCACCTGGCCTTATCCAATATTCGTTATATAAATTTGTATAGGGATATACTACATAGTTTTCCCAACGCCTGCCTTTAATGCCAAAAAGCATTTGGGTTACCCCGCCAAGATGAATGGCTTTTTTACCCATGTCTTTTACAAATGAAGCCAGCGGAAAACCATACGCGCCGCAACCCAGTATACATATATCAAAATCGGTTTCTGCCATCTTTTCCTTCATGGAATCCAGTGCATCAAACCAGCTGTTAAACGGTGTTTTCTCGCGTGCAAGGCTTTGTACCGCTGGTATGGTTATCAATTCAAAATCAGGAAGCAACCGGTTATCAAACAAGTATTCGCGTACTTCAAACTGATTTTTTATGGCTTCATCAAAAGGGTGGACCACTAAAACCTTTTTCCCTTCCAACGCCCATGTCCAGGGGTTTGGGGTAAAAAATGGTTCAAGGTCTTCAAGCACCACTCTTTTTGAACCTGAAAGCTCATCATTAAAAAACTTTTCCTCTTTTAGCCACGAACCCAAAACATCAACATTTGGCAAAATGCTGATCATCATTTCGCAAAACCTTTCAATATTTTCAACATCTACGGGAAAAAATCCCGACCAATCCTGCATTTGCTGCATAATTGACTTGCTCCACCACCACGCCGGGCTTTTACCGGCTACAAAACCTTTAATAGATTTATATTTACCTTTTTCTTTTACACCTAAATAGTTAACCATACAGGCAAGCTCTGTTGAGCCCAGCCTTGCAGCCATAAAAGGCGCATCGGCCAACAGGGCGTTTTTAATCAATTCATTAGCATAATCCTTTACCGGGAACAATTTCCAGTTACGGCCGAAATTTGAACTTTCTGCCGCGTGCTTCGCGTAAATTCCCTTTAAGGCCTTTAGTGGGATATTAAAAATGTCTTCCATTATTAATGAGCTGATTAAACGTTACTTAATGGTTCATTTACTAACGATTCTGTTTCATATACAACTTTTTTCGACTTCCATTTTTTGTAGGCTTCCCTGATATATTTTAAAGCCGGTTTTTCAATAACATAAGTCAAAAATGTTGCAAGCAGTACTGAAAATATAAGCGGCACTGTTACATAAAATACTTGCAGGTCTGAAAACTGCCGTAGCCGGTATATTATGGCGTACCCAATAACATTATGCAGCAGATACAATGAATAAGAAATTGTACCCAAAAACAACAATACCCGGTTATTGAGCCATGAGAGTTTTCCGTAGATAAACAAATAAAACAAGACATAAATACCTGCCAGGATAACTATCGATCCATAATTTTCATCGGGGTGTGTTAATAACCACCTGCATTCAACCACGAAACTTATGGCAATGATCAGGTTATTCAAAATGCCCGGTCCGTTTGTTTTTATGCGGTAAAAGTTAATGCCGGCAATAAACAATGGCGCATATTCCAGTATGAACAACACGTCTATATATTTCTTAAAATGAATGCTGAACAACGCAGAGGCAAGTGACAATGCAAGCCATGCTATACATATGACCTCGATCTTGCGCAGTAGCCTGGCTAAGTAAAGCCCATACATAATAATATAAAATGTAAGCTCCATTTTCAGTGTCCAGTACACCTGGTCTATCAACCTTACCTTTGTGAACCCCTGGAACATGGTTAAATTGTATAAGATCTCTTTGGGCGTATAATGACCGAGAGTAGGTACGGGCAAAACAGTTATAATAGCTGCCGTAAGGAATAAAGCTGTCCAGTAAGCAGGGTACAATCTCGAAAACCGGGAAACGATAAAATCGAATTTATGTTTACTGCGCTCCAGTGTCATAAATATTACAAAACCGCTTATGATAAAAAACAAGTGGACAGCGAGGTTGCCGTGGTTTAAATAAAATTTATGGTCGGAAAAAAGCTTAAAATGAAAATCGTAGGCATAAGTATAATGGTAAAGCATCACTGTTAAAACAGCAACTCCCCTTAAAGCATCCAATTCAGCCAACCGGCCTCCTTTTTCTTTTTGCGTTTTATTTGCGGTGATGGATTTCATAGGTATGACAGCTTTTTTTCCTGTTTAACTTAATGTTTCGTTTAATTCCATTGCAGCTTCAATACATTTATCCATATTGTAATATTCCCATTCGCCAAATCTGCACAATGCCGTTCCCATTCTGTAACTAGTTTTATTGTGTTTGGGAGTTATTTAAAAACTTTAATTTTTCTGAATAGTTTAACTGTTCAAAAAGTTGTTCGCTGTTGAAGTTTCCTTCATCATCGGCTAAAATATAATTCGATAATGAAGGGTAGTAATGCCAAAAGGATGAAGGGCAGATTTGTATGTTTTTTGATATTAATGCCGGCTTATACGAAAAGGAGCTTTTGCTGCTGATCAGCAAATCGGCATTTATCATGTGCAAAACAGAATCTTCCGGCCCCATATCCAGGCAATAATGAACATGCTCAAATTCATTGAATTCAGGAAAATCATTTATGTTTCCTTGCGAGAAGAGGTATAAACCCACCAATTGGTTTTGATTAAGCGTAGCCAGCACTTTGGTTAAAATAGTTGAATAGTAATCATTGCCCATTAAGCGTTCTTTCCAAATCGCATCTGTTCCAATGTTCATCCGGCGTCTGATATGGATGGCGATATTAAACTTATCAGGCGAAAAGATCAGCTTATCGTTTTTGCGGGCTTTTGCTTTGAAAAATTTATCCGACAAAAGCTGATGTGTGTCGCACTGGCTCACGTAGCCCTGATCAATTTCGAGGAGAAACAACAAAAACGGGCGCTCATACGAGTTGATAATATCCCTGATCAAGTTTATTTCGTCTGTTTTAAGTGAGTTAAACCTGGGCAGGCGCACTACTTTAAATCTTTTATCCTTAAAAAAAAGCGGAGCCAAAAGTTCGCCTTCGCCAAAGCCGAGAAAGTTCTCCCATTTTGCGGTTGAAAACGGAAAGTGCGCGAACCGAACTTTAAAGAGGTTCGAAAAGTATAAACCTGAATTCCAGTTAGCCAGCTGGTGGCCTATGCCCGCGCCGTAATTGGGTTTCTGTGTTAAAAAATGTGTGCTTTTAAATTCAGTGTTTATTTCTTTTTTATTGCCGTTTAATTTGTAGTGCCAATAGGAACGATATAGCCTGAACTGCAACGGTGTACCCGCAATTTTACCCAGGATAAAAGAATTGATCTTGCGCTTCAGCTTTTCCCGCTTCAGCTCTTTTTCGTACATCGGTACGGGAGCAAAACTTGTTGATGGCGTGTTCATATTCTTCCTTTTTTTACATTTAAAAACTTGGTAATAGTAACTGAACAACGGCTTTCGCCTTTATTGTAAATACACCCATTGCAATGTTCAATTCCCCCCTGAAACGTTTGCTCAATAAAAAAAGCAAAACAAGGAATACAACACTGTAAAGAGAGCTAAACCCAATCAAACCTATCCATGAAAGCTGGTATTTAAAGGAATAGGAAATAAGCACACAGCCTGCAACTATGATTCCTATCAATAAAGATTCATGCACCAGTTCTTTTAAATTTTGTGTGGACAGGTCCGCTTTTTGGAATACCTTTTTAGGGTAATAAGCTATTAATATTAACGTTGGAATAAGGAATGCCAGCAACACACCAGTCATGCCTAACGTTTTTGAAAGCACGAACAAAAGGATCACGTAAGCGATGCTCCTGGCCATACTGATCAAACTATTGCTTTTAATCTGCCCCATTGAGAGGGTTATGTTTGATAAGTTATAGCCGATAGATAATAGCAGGAAGGAGCCACATAAGATGATATTATTGGTGTTTCCGATCCAAAACTGTTTACCCACCCAGTTTT
>NZ_CAIWNH010000452.1 GCF_903913935.1 uncultured Mucilaginibacter sp. | reverse complement strand
CATTTTTATTTTCAGTTATTTCAAATAAAATATAAAAAAACCTAAATAATGCTAAAATTTAGCGGCAAATATTCAATAATCAGCCTATTTTTTAACCTTTTATAGTAATTTAACGCAACTTTTTGCTGTTTTATTCAAAAAAACGATGCATTTATTAAAACAATCGGGATTATCTTATACAATTAAAAATAACATGATTTGCTTTGCCTCCGCAAACTTCTGGTAAAAAAATGGCAGAAGGATCCATTTAATATCCGTTAAGCTGTTAAAAGAAGTTAAAAATTTGAATGCCTGGGCGAAAAAATTGCTTAAATCAAACATCATTCTAAAAATGCTTTGACATTTTTGCGGAAAGATTCGCAAACACACATGGCATCTGCAGTACCGGTAAAAAAAAATCCCGAGCTAACTACTTTAACTTTATGGCTAATGACCGTAGCTACCGGTTTAATTGTGGCCAACCTGTATTATAACCAGCCCCTGCTTGAAGATATAGCCCGCACTTTTCATACCACCCGTGCAAAAGCCGGGCAGGTATCCATGCTTACTCAATTGGGCTACGCTGCCGGGATGTTTTTTTTGGCTCCGCTGGCTGATATGCTCAAACGCAAACGGATGATGATGGTGATCTTTGCTTTCATCGTATTATCCCTGGTTTTAACAGCCACAGCGCAAAGTATCAACCTGCTGGTATGTGCCAGCTTTTTTTTAGGCGCATCTTCCATGATCCCGCAGCTGTTGGTGCCGATGGCGGCGCACCTGGCCAAACCGGAGGAACGCGGCAAAAAGATAGGCACCATAATGGCAGGCCTGTTAATAGGTATACTGCTATCCCGTACATTCAGCGGCATAATAAGCGACCATTTTGGATGGCGGGCCGTGTTTTACATTGCGGCGGTCATTATGCTGGTGATGTGGCTGATGATCGGTTTGTTTTTACCCGAAGTGGAGCCCGATCATAAAGACGGTTACGGAAAGTTAATGACTTCGTTGATTGAACTGGTGAGGGATGAGCCCCAGTTGAGAATCGCGGCTTTGCGTGGTGCTTTATGCTTTGCCTGCTTTAGCGCTTTTTGGTCGACCATAGTGTTTTTACTCAAAGCGAATTTTAATATGGGCAGCGGCATCGCCGGTGAATTTGGGTTGATTGGCGCTTTTGGAGCGATTGCTGCCGGACTAATGGGCAGGCTGAGCGATAAAATGGATGCCTATAAATTATCTGGCTTTACCATATTGCTGATCCTCGTCTCCTTTATTATATTTTATTTCTCTGCATACAGTATTGTTGGGTTGATCATCGGTGTTATCGTAATGGATATGGGGGTACAGGCTACACATATATCAAACCAGTCCATCATTTTTGCATTAAGGCCCGAAGCCCGCAACCGCATCAATACTATTTATATGGTTACTTATTTCCTTGGCGGTTCCGCCGGAACTTTTTTAGCCACCCAGCTCTGGAAAACGTACCAGTGGAACGGCGTATGCGCGATAGGCGCCACTCTTTCTGTAATTACCTTGCTGATCCATTTTTTCAATCACACCAAAACTGCCTGAGAATTCTTCCTGGTAACCACTGTACACAACAGGTGTACTAAAAACTTATACATCTGTTTGTTCATTAACCCCGACAAATGTTATTGCCGGCAATTAATAAAATGCTTTTCAACAGTTTTTTAAGCCATATTCGTTATCTTTTTCAGGCTGAATATTTTTCGCCCTATTTTCTGGCACTGAATTGGAATAACCACATTTAAATGCAATACAGGATGGCTCTTGAAAATAAAAAACATAGCGTAAGCGAAGAAAAGGAATGGGAAAACCCCGTAAACCCCGCTTTGACTACCGATGAAAGGGATAAGGAGCAATTGTTAAGGCAATATAAAGAAGCCAAACGCAGGAAAGATAACTTAACCACAGAAGAAACTAAAACTGATAATAAAAACTAATTTAACTGAACGCTAAAATTAAATTACAAGCCTATGAAAACGATTAAAAAACCATCAGCAAAGAAACTATTGATACGTTTTGATAACGAACTGAAGAATTTGTTGACAAATGATCTGAAATCATTTTTACTAAGCAAACAACAGGCATTGATGCAATCGAATTTATCAATCGCCTGACCATCATATACAGTTAACTACACATCTTTTACATCACCTGTGAAAACGATAGCGCTTTGCAAATTGCAGGGCGCTATTTTTTTGAGGAGTATTTAATTATAAGGCTCGCGGTACGGGCCGAGGCACCGGGTTTGCCCATCTTTTCATCCAGTAAATCAAAGCTAACCAGCATTTTTTGACGGTAGGATTTATTGTTCAGCAGATTGTCCAGCTCGGCCTTGATCGTTTGGATATTGCAATCCTCCTGTATGAGTTCTTTGATCACGTCACAATCCATAATCAGGTTAACCAGGCCGATATACAGTATTTTCACGACAGCCCGGGCAATGCCGATCGAAATAGGGTGGCCCCTGTAAACCAGCATTTCAGGTACATGAAATAAAGCAGTTTCCAGCACTGCGGTTCCTGACGCAACCACGGCGGCATCGGCATTGCTTAAAAGGTCATAGGTGGCGTTAAAAACGATGGGGATATTTTTTTGGTTGAGAAACTGGTCGTAATACTCTTTTTTGAACGATGGTGCACCGGCTATGATAAACTGGTGATCTGGAAACTGATCCGTCACCCCCAGCATTTCGGGCAATAAGCGGCTAATCTCCTGCCTGCGGCTGCCGGGTAGCAAAGCGATGATTTTCTTACCCGATGGGTTGTATTGAGCCAGGAAATCAGGCGAAGGTTTGAAGGCGTCGATAGCATCCAGCAAGGGATTGCCTACATAATCAACCTCCATGCCCCATTTTTTATAAAAATCAACCTCGAAAGGCAGGATGCAAAACATATGATCAACAACGCGCTTTATTTTAAGCACCCGTTTCTGGTTCCAGGCCCAAACCTTTGGCGATATATAGAAGCAAACCAAAATGCCATTCTTTTTGGCAAATTCAGCTATCCTTAAATTAAAGCCCGGAAAATCTATCAATACCAATACGTCCGGCTGCCAGGCAACGATATCATCCTTGCAGGTTTTTATATTTTTAAAGATCTCGCGTAAATTTAAAGCTACTTCAATAAAGCCCATAAAGGCCATATCGGCGTAGTTTTTTACGATGGTGCCGCCCTCGGCCTGCATCAGGTCGCCGCCAAAATAGCGGAATTCAGCCTGTGGATCCTGCGCTTTCAGGGCCTTCATTAAATTAGCTCCGTGCAGGTCGCCCGAGGCCTCGCCGGCTACCAGGTAATACTTCATCTAAAAAGGTGCTGTTTTAAGATAAAAAGAACGATTATAAATATAAAAGTAATGGCCATGATTCCTTTAACTGTTTTGACCGTTTCTTTTTTTGCCAAAAGGCGCATCATGATAAGGTTTAAAACTACAGCTACCAGGTAGGGCAGTGCCGGTTTATTAAAGAGCAGCATACTGTCTTTTAACAGATAGGCTGCCAAAAAAGATAATGCCGGAAATGGCAGGGCAAAAAGGGCCCCGGCCAGGTAACTATTTTTGCTGAACATATTGTCTTTTTCCATCATACGTTAAAGGTCCAGCTATGCAGTAAAGGGATAGCATGGTGTGCTGTCATATCAAACTGAACAGGCACTACCGATACGTAACCATTTTCAAGCGCCCAAACATCGGTGTCTTCGCCGCCATCGTTCAGCTGAAAAACGCCGGTTAGCCAGTAATAAGGTCGCCGTTGCGGGTCCATGCGCTCATCAAATTCTTCGGCCCATTTGGCATTGGCCTGCCGCGATATTTTGATGCCTTTAATATGAGGTGTAGCCGGGAAGTTTACATTCAGCAAAGTGCCGCCCGGCAATCCGTTCTTTAACACCTGTATCGCGATCTCCTTTACATATTTAATACAGTGCGAAAAATCAGCCTGCAGGGTATAGTCATCCAGTGAAAACCCAATAGATGGGATACTTTCGATAGCCCCTTCTACCGCCGCCGACATGGTGCCGGAGTAAAGCACATTGATAGAGTTATTTAAGCCATGGTTAATGCCCGAAACACAGAGATCTGGCTTGCGGCCTTTAAATATTTTGTTTACGGCCAGCTTCACACAATCAACAGGTGTGCCCGAGCACCGGTACATTTCAACGCCTTCATAAATATCTACCTGGTCGAGGCGCAGCGGTTTGCCTATGGTAATAGCATGCCCCATACCCGACTGCGGGCTATCCGGTGCGACTACCACCACACGGCCCAGTTCCTGCATGGCCTCCATCAGGCATTTGATGCCCGGGGCGGTGATGCCATCGTCGTTTACAACCAATATGGTTGGATGTGTTTTTGTCATTTGGTGCAAAATTAGTTATATTTGATTATGCTTACTGTTGAAAAGAAAAAGAAATACACCGCTGAGGATTATATGCAGTTGGAAGAAGGTGCGCCTTTTCAATTGATCAATTACGATTTAATTATGTCACCTACACCTATTCCTCTTCACCAGGTAATTTCCCGTCGACTTATCAGCGCAATTTCTGATTTTTTAGGCGATAAAATCGATGACGGCTTTTTGGTATACGCGCCGATGGATGTGAAACTTGATGAGGGGAATGTTCTACAGCCAGATATTCTTTATGTTACGCCAGAAAGAAAGGCTCAGGTTGTAAAAGAACGTGTAGAAGGTGCGCCCGATTTGGTCATTGAAATACTTTCGGCCTCTAACGCCTACTATGATCTCCGGCAAAAGAAAAATATTTATGAAAAGTATGGCGTCAAAGAATACATTATCATTGACCCTATAGAACAAAGCGCAGAATTATATACATTGAAAGACGGCATTTACTACCAGCATCAAAAAGCGCAAAATAACGAGGTTTTAAATTCCAATTTACTTCCAGGTTTCAGCATAGATCTTTCCAATCTGTTCAAATAAAAAAGCCCCGTTTTGCCGGAGCTTTTCAAGTACTATAAGCTATTTATCCACTTTACCAGCTCATCGCGGGATTTGCCCGTTTTAGCCTGGAGTTTCCCGAGCGTTTCGTCGTCCTTGCCTTCTTCGTGTACAAGGTCGTCATCCGTCAAATCACCGTATGCCTGTTTTATTTTCCCTTTTACCTGGTTCCAGCCGCCTTTTAATTCTAACTTATCCATGATGTTTTTTATTTAAGATGTATTTGTATAACATCCGGAGCATCATTTTGGTTTTTAAAAAAACTTAGAACGAACACGGATGCCTTACATATTCATGCCTGAATTTTGGCCTTAGGTTCGTATATTTCAACTCCCGCCCGGGTGATGTGTTGTTTTAATTCCGGGTTATTAATTTTATTAAAATTTAGCACGTCAAATTTATAAGGAAGTAAGGTTTCATCATTTAACATGCCTGGTAGTTGCCAGGCCTCATATTCATCTTTCGTCCAAACAGCAATATCTACATCGCTTCCCCGCTGATGGTTCCCTTTGGCCCGTGACCCAAAAATTACAGCGCGTTCAATTTCCGGAAATTTCGAAAGCACTTGAATAATAGTTTCCAGATCCCCATATTTAAATCCAAACCGGCTATTGTTCATTTGTTTTATCTTTAAAAAAGCGATATACCTGCCCAATTGCCGGGTAGTAGATATATTTAATGGTCTTAACAGCTTCTTTGGCTACAGTTTCGTTGTAAGTGTGCGAAAATTCATTTCGTTTTTCCAGCATTTGCAGCCAGGTATGCCCGTCTTCAATTATTTTGGTTTGAAAACCCTCCTTTATTGCTTCACGCGGAAAGTTGGTGCTTAGTCCTTGTTCGTACAAAAAATCTTTGATTGTTTTCCAGCCCAGTTCATATGTGAATTCAAAAGCCTGCACCAAACCGCCTACCTCAATTGGTGTATAGCTTGCTTTGTCTACAGCAGTTTCAAAAAACAAAAAAGCTTTTTCGAAATTTTGAAACCGTTGTTTCCAGCGTATGTCTTTATTCTCCATTTCGACTAATGCTAATTTAGATATAAAGGTAACAATTTCAGGTAACAATGGTAACTTCCTACAACGCCCCTTCTTTTATCTCTTCCACCACAGCCGGGTCAAGCAAAGTAGAGGTATCCCCTAAATTACTGGTATCACCTTCCGCAATTTTGCGGAGGATGCGGCGCATGATCTTGCCTGAACGTGTTTTTGGCAGGCCCGATACAAACTGGATCTTATCCGGCCTCGCGATCGCGCCGATGATCCGGGTAACCGTCATCATAATATCTTTACGGGCCAGCTCGTCATCCCCATGTTTATTCGGGCAAACCACAAAGGCGTACACGCCCTGGCCTTTGATGTCATGCGGGTAACCAACCACGGCAGATTCAACCACGCTGCTGTGCATATTGATGGCATTCTCAACTTCGGCAGTGCCTATACGGTGACCTGACACATTCAGTACATCATCCACCCGGCCGGTAATGCGGTAATAACCATCAGCATCCCGCAGACAGCCATCGCCTGTAAAATACAGGTCGGGGTAGGTTGCAAAATAAGTGGTGCGGCAACGCTCATGATCGCCATAAGTAGTGCGCAGCATGCCCGGCCATGGGAAACGGATACAAAGGTTGCCGCTTACATCATTCCCCTCAATAATTTTACCGTTTTCGTCTACCAAAACAGGTTGTATGCCCGGCAGCGGCAATGTGGCGTAGCCGGGTTTGGTTTTGGTGATGCCCGCAATCGGCGAGATCATAAAGCCGCCGGTTTCGGTTTGCCACCAGGTATCCACTATCGGGCAATGGCCCAGGCCTATCTTTTCATCAAACCAGTGCCATGCTTCTTCATTGATCGGTTCGCCTACCGAACCTAATTTTTTGATCGAACTAAAATCCTTGCCTTTCAGCACATCATCCCCGAAACTCATTAGCGAGCGGATGGCTGTTGGCGCGGTATATAATATGTTTACTTTGAATTTTTCTACAATGTCCCAAAAACGGCCCGGTGTAGGCCATGATGGAATACCCTCAAACATTACCACAGTTGCCCCTTGTGTAAGCGGACCGTAAGCAATATAGGAATGCCCGGTAATCCAGCCAATATCGGCGGTACAAAAATAAACCTCGCCCTGGTTGTACTGGAATGCGTTGGCAAAAGTATAGCCGGTATAAACCATATAGCCGCCGCAGGTATGCACCACACCTTTTGGTTTGCCGGTTGAACCGGAAGTGTAAAGGATGAACAGCATATCTTCCGCATCCATTTCTTCCGCCGGGCAATCAGGATTACCCTGGGTCTCTACTTTTTTAACTTCATCTTCCCACCAAACATCGCGGCCCTTGATCATGGAAACCGGGGTACGGCTGCGGGTAAGTACGATGCAGCGTTTGATCGACGGGCATTGTACCAGCGCGTCGTCTATGATATTTTTTAATGGGATTTCTTTGGTTCCGCGGTAGCCGCCGTCACTGGTGATCACGATATTGCATTCAGCATCGTTTATCCTGTCGGCAATAGATTGGGAGGAAAAGCCGCCAAATACTACAGAGTGAACTGCACCGATGCGGGCGCAGGCTAAAACCGCAATGGCCAGTTCAGGCACCATCGGCATATAAATACAGATGCGGTCGCCTTTTTTAGCCCCGTTATTTTTGAGCACATTGGCGAACTGGCATACCTTATCGTAAAGCTGCCGGTAGGTTAATATGCGGTGGTCCTCATGCGGGTCGTTTGATTCCCAGATGATGGCCGGTTTATCGCCAAGGGCATTCAGGTTACGGTCGAGGCAGTTTTCAGTAATATTCAGCTTCGCGCCGCGGAACCATTTAATGCTGGGGTCTTTAAAGTTCCACTCCAGTACCTTGTCCCATTTTTTCCGCCACAAAAAATTTTCGGCTATATCGGCCCAAAATTCTTCGGGTTGTTCCACACTTCTGCGGTAAACGTCCTGGTAATCTTCAAAGGAGGTAACTTTTAACGGGGTCTTCATTATATACAATAATTGGTGGGCGTAAATTAGTAATTTTTGTATTAACAGGGCAATAAAACAATGCTTTTTAAAATAATTTAAGAAGTTTATTGAGCGGCTTCCCCGGAGCGCATGTCTTAAAACAATTCAGCGTAATTACTTTTGGCAAACTTTCATTTCGCATCGCCTTTTCAACCTATGGAATATCAGAGGCGGAGTATAAATTTGTAGCGTAGCGAGATGCATCGGTAAAACCGGACAGTGAATTTGCTTAAATTAGCAAGACATTGAAAGCAAGAAGAACAACAGAAGTTCGGCGAAAGTACGATTCGAGTTTCCGGGAGGAGGTAGTACGGATGGTACTTAGCGGGCGGCCAATACGGGAGATATCACAAACTCTGC
Organism: uncultured Mucilaginibacter sp.; assembly: GCF_903913935.1. Classification (GTDB taxonomy): domain Bacteria; phylum Bacteroidota; class Bacteroidia; order Sphingobacteriales; family Sphingobacteriaceae; genus Mucilaginibacter. Next base: position 2,252 of record NZ_CAIWNH010000452.1, on the reverse strand, counting down.
GTATAGGAGAAAACCTGATTTACAAATGGAAAGCCAGGTATGCGGGAAATCAGCTACCAGCAGATGCAGAACAGAAGCCTCTAGCATCGCAAGGCATCTCATTAGCTGATTACGAGCGATTAAAGGCGAAGCTGCGGGAAGTTGAGCAGGAGCGGGACATTTTAAAAAAAGCTTTGGGCATTTTCAGCCGGGGGACTTAAGGATGGTTTATGAGTTCATTTTGTCCCATGAGCCGCATTATCCGGCTTTAACGATGTGCCATACGCTATCAGTAAGCCGGAGTTGTTACTATGCCTATAAAAGCAAAGCAACCTACGTGAAGAAAGCGGAAGATCTGGCGCTGGAGAAACAAGTGGCGGCAACTTTCAGCGCGCACTATAGCCGTTATGGGGTGCGGCGCCTGGTACCGGAATTACGCGGGCAGGGCTTAAAGATGGGTTCTTATAAAGTCAGGCGAATATTGCGTGAGCATGGGTTAAAAGCCATTCAGCCGCGCTCTTTTGTTCCCCATACGACCGATAGCCGGCATCCTTATCCAATCAGCCCCAACCTGTTGAAGGAGCCAGGCTGTATTCAGGTTGAGCGCATTAACCAGGTATGGGCAGGCGATATTACCTTCATTCCTTTACAGAACAAGTGGAGTTTCCTTGCCGTATGGATGGATTTATATTCGCGTAAGGTAGTTGGCTGGGCTTTGGCAGAACACATGAGGGAGGAATTGGTTATGATGGCGCTTAATAGAGCATTAGCCAGCCGTTACATAAACGAGGGTCTTATCGTTCATTCAGACCGCGGCGGGCAGTATGCCGGCAAGCAGTTTCGCAAATTACTTGCCAGCCGTAAAATCAGGCAAAGCATAACTGGCAAAGACAACCCCTACGACAACGCCTTCATGGAATCTTATTTTTCCCGCTTTAAAACAGAAATGCTGCAAGGCAGTGTTTTTGAAAAGCTGGAAGATGCCCGAACCGAAGTATTTGAATTTATTGAAATGTACTATAACCCCATCCGCAGGCATTCGTCACTGGGCTATATCAGCCCCATGGCTTTTGAGCAGCAGATGGCTTTTCAACCAAAAAAGGAGGATGGATAAAAAGAAAAAAAGTAGCAAAAAAAGAAAAACGGGTTGAAATATGGAAAACTCTCCGAGTTTCCCACATTCCAACCCGACAAACAAACAACAAGTTTTTATTATTTTATCTTTGAACTAAGAGAGTTCACTGTCCGGCTAAACCGATACACCTCATAGCGCTACAAAGGCTACAACCGCTACAAAGCGCTACAAGATTGATAATTAACGACTTAACTACTGACACGATTTTGTCACTGACAAAATCTTGTCAGTGGTTTTTATGTTTTTTTGGAAATGTTCTATATTATTAATAAAACCAATATGTTTTAAAGCAGTTATCTTTAGAGACAATAATTCATATCGAATAAATGAAAGCCAAATCCTTATTTTTCATCTTGCTATTCGTCTTGTCTTTAGTAACCGGCAAAGCTTTTTCTCAAACAAAAAAGCTTATTTCCGTTAAAATTGAATGGGAGGATTTTAATACGGAAAATGTTTATACCGTTGACTGTGTTCAATTTAGACAATTGTTTAAAGAAACAATGCACACAAAGGCTTTTGATCAATTTAAATCTGTTTTGGCAATAGATACTTTGGTTAAACAATTTAAAAATGAAAAATTGTATAAAAGCATCGATGTTCGGGGAATAATAACGCTGAATTATAAAGAAAAACAAACTGAATATTGTTTCGACCAGTTCGGCCATTTCTATAAGGATGGTGTGCTATTATCCAATATCCCGTTAATGGAGTTCATAAAAGGGCTCATCTACGCCAAATAAGCCAGGTAGTTTGTCTTTCTGATTCGGTATTAATAATGATTGGAAAAAGTTTCTGTTTTAAGCGCAGATCTTTTCTAAAAAATATTTTTCAAATCACTATTGCCTATTCAACATAAAATCCTGATATTTGCAAACTCTTTTGAGAAAAGGAGCTAAAAAAGATTTGTCATGTCAAGAATTTGTGATTTAACAGGAAAAGCATCTTTAGTAGGAAATAACGTTTCTAACTCAAACGTTAAGACCAAAAGAAGATTCCATCCAAACCTGAAACTTAAGAAGTTTTATATTCCTGAGGAAGATAAATGGATTACCTTAAAGGTTTCCACATCAGCAGTAAAAACCATCAGCAAAAATGGGATCACTGCCTGTATCAATAAATTTGTAAAAAAAGGTTATAT
>NZ_CAIWNH010000451.1 GCF_903913935.1 uncultured Mucilaginibacter sp. | reverse complement strand
GGGCGACCACATTTTTGGGCGACCACATTTTTGGGCGACCACATTTTTGGGCGACCACATTTTTGGGCGACCACATTTTTGGGCGACCACAAGGGTCGCCCCTACGGGAAATGATCATTTGGGAAATATTTGTCACGCATAAAAAGATATTTATGAAATACAACCCGGCTATTCATAACCGACGATCAATCCGGCTGAAAACATATGATTATTCAAAGGCTGGTTTATATTTTATTACATTTTGTGTTCAAAACAGAGAATTATTATTCGGTGCAATTGAAAATGATGTGATGTTTTTGAATGACGCTGGCAAAATGATATATGCCGAATGGGAAAAACTGCCGGAACGGTTTACCAATATTCAATTGCACGAATTTGTTGTAATGCCCAATCATTTTCATGCCATTTTAGAGATCGTAGGGGCGACCCTTGTGGTCGCCCGGGACACCCTTGTGGTCGCCCAAAATGCACATCACGAAGAAATAAAAAATGACGAAGAGGCACCCGTAGGGGCGACCCTTGTGGTCGCCCGGGACAACCTTGTGGTCGCCCAAAATGCACATCCCGAAGAAACAAAAAATAATGAAGACATACCCGTAGGGGCGACCCTTGTGGTCGCCCGGGACACGCCCAACGACAATGATGGGGCCATTGAATCAAATAATAATCCCACTGATGATCACAGCCAATCACCATCAGGGGCGACCACAAGGGTCGCCCCTACAGATATGGTTATACCTGCCAATAACACGCTGGGCGAAATAATAGGTGCGTTTAAATCAACAACCACGGTTGAATACATAAAAGGCGTAAAAAATTCAGGCTGGCAGCCATTTGATGGCAAGCTATGGCAGCGGAATTATTTTGAGCAGATAATCAGGAATCAGGAGGCTTACGAAAACATTACCGATTACATCATCAACAATCCATCCCAATGGAAAGAAGATAAGTTTTATAGAAAATAAATTTGTATGCAGCCCGTAAAAAAAGTTGAAATCGCGAAAGCGACCACCATCTATCTCTGGCTGCAATATCAAATTGGGCGACCACAAGGGTCGCTCTACCTAATATCAATAGGGCGACCACAAGGGTCGCCCCTACCGAATATCAATAGGGCGACCACAAGGGTCGCCTCTACCTAATATCAATAGGGCGACCACAAGGGCCAACCCTACCTAATATCAACAGGGCGACCACAAGGGTCGCCCCTACCTAATATCAACAGGGCGACCGCAAGGGTCGCCCCTACCTAATATAAACCTCTATTTTTTAAAAACCCAACGTCCTCCGGTGCTATCTTCGCAATAGCATAGGAAGGCACACGTTCATTATGTAATTCGTCTATCGTTTCAACCAGGTTATTATAAACGGAATGGTCAGATGGTTTGATGATCACAAATAAGCCTTTTCCCGTTCTTTTATATACCTCGCTTACTTTTGCTGCTATCGCTGCAGCCAATTCTTTACCATATTTTGCCTGTGCAGGCGTGGTTAAGGGTTTTGCCGCCATCCCCATGTACCAAACGGCCTGGTTGCTTTTGCCCAGGCAAACCGTCATTGTACCTGTTTCTGGCACGGGGCCTGCATCGTTACCAACGGGCATCGCCAGCGGCATCACCCGCGGTTTGGTTAATACGGTCGTCAGCATAAAAAAGGTAATAAGTAAAAACGCAAGGTCGACCATTGCCGTAAGGTCAACACGGGCAGGAATCCTCCTGGTAGCCCGGCGGCGTCCCGATTTTTCGGGAGTAGAATTTAGCTCAGCCATGATTATAAGTTTAAGGTTAAATAATTGGTTACCAGCAGCCCTCACGGATGCCGCTTATTAAACGTTAAACGTTCAATTAAAATACTTATTGCAACAATGATGCAATAAAAATTAAAATAAATTTGGGTTTATGACGGATAGAGTGGGTGATTTAAACGCAGAGATGAGGAGAAAACACTGAGTTCGCTGAGTTTTTAAAATTAACAGCCAGCTTATATATTCAAACACCTGTAAAAAATAAAATTATTCCTCTGTGAACTCCGCGCTTTCTCTGTTTCTCTGTGTTAAAAAACTTCTTTAATTGGTTCTTACACATTGAATTTATTGAGCCATAAATTTAGTGGAAATAGCACTTCTGGGTGAGAAATGTATAGGAGATGGTTACCTGTGTAAAAAAATACGTATCCCTGGGCTGCCCGTCACCGCGCTGTGTACCGGGTGCGCCGATATAAACACCCGTTTTTTCGCCGGAGCGGTCAGATAATTTTTCAGAAAGGGTATTATGCGCACTGTAATAATACTGGCCGCTTACATCATCCAGGTAATCGGTATTCGGATTACGGTAACCAATCTCAAACCCGAGGGTAAACTTACCTGTAAAATTGTATTTCATACCGGCCCCGTAAGGAATGGAAAATGCACTGGTTGAATAAGCCTTTTTCTGGCCCTCGGTAGCCATCGTGCTTAAATCATACTTTTGCCCCTTGTAAACTGTACTGGGTGAAAAACTAAGCGCGGCAACCCCAAGGAAAACATACGGGGTAAAACTATTTTTACCTATTTGAGGGATGTACTCCATAAAATTAAACTCGCCAATCACACTGATCTCGCTTAACGTGGTGGTGAAGCTCAAATTCCGTTGCCTGAATTGCGCGTTGGACGATTTGCTGTCATCTGCGCTGATGACCCCGTAGTTATAGTTCAATTTTGCTGAAAGATAGCCATCGAAATTTCGTTTTAAAAAGCCATTTATAGCAATGCCACTTACCTTTAGCGGGTTGCTGGTATTAAGGTCGCCCATATAGCCGGCCCCGCCTGCGCCACCGCCAATTTCCCAGGTTTGTGCCTGCGTGCTGAGCGATAAAAAGACCAGGAAAAGAAAAGGTAAAAATTTCGGCATCCGTCAAATTTAATAATTACGGGCATCCAGTCCCCACAAAAGTTTGTTTCTTAACGTAGATAAGTAACTTTCATTATTTAAACGGATAAGATTTAGCTGGAAACCTGCCTTTTTTACCTCGAAACGGATGGTTTTATCAATAGTGGCTGTCCGCGAATCGCAGGAAACCAAATAATTGGAACTGCGGCTTTCCACATCAAATGCCAGTGTACAGCTATCGGGCAAAACAATGGGCCTCACATTTAAATTATGAGGGGCAACCGGCGTAAGCACCAGGCTTTTTGATTCGGGATAAATGATGGGCCCGCCGCAACTTAACGAATAGGCTGTTGAGCCGGTAGCAGTTGAAATGATAATACCATCGCCCCAGTAGGAGTTTAAAAATTCGCCATTCAAAAAAACATGGGTAGTGATCATCGCAGCATCATCCCGTTTATGGATAGTGATATCATTAAGAGCGAAATTGTCTATGCCAAAAACCTCCGGGTAGGAGTTAATGCTGAGCAGTTCCCTGCTATCCAAAGTAAACTGCTTGTTTACCACAGCCCGGATAGCGCTCTCGATATCACTTTTATTGATGCTGGCTAAAAAACCAAGCCGGCCAAAATTGATCCCGATAACCGGGATCCCCGAATCGCGGATAAGGGTAACCATGTCCAGCAAAGTGCCATCGCCGCCCAGGGTTAAAAAAATATCGATAAAGCCTTTGATATTGTCAGCCGGGTCAAGTACGTTGTAGGTAATGGTATTCAGATTGTCCTTAAGGTAGTTGTGCAGCTGGTGATGCACATAAATATCCGCTCCATGAAGTGTTAGGTTATCAAAAACCTGCTGAATGAACGGAAGTACTACCGGATCATTAAATGGCCTGCCGTATATTGCTATCTTCATGGTTCATAGTTGATGGTTCATGGTTCATAGTAGGAAAGATCATGGTTAGAATGAGTTTTTTAGTGCTGTTATCATTTTAACGAGCACCTCATATTCCTTATACAGTTCATTAAATACATCGTCCGGTATATATTTTCTTCTTTTTGCTATAAATAAACAGCTTACTACTTCAATTGCCGAACGCAAAGAGTAACCGAGGAAAACCTTAAATACAGCCTTGCTTTGCCCTGTAGAACCTTCAGCTATATTTAATACAACTGAATCAGCCGCTCTCTTTATTTACGATGTTAAAATATTAATTTCTTCTTTAGGAAACGTTTTAGTTAATTGATTAATTTGCTCATCCAAGTCCATGGCTTTTTGCCAAACCTGCAAATCCTCGAATCTAAATGCCATTATCTAATTGCTTTTTTTCTGCCATGAACCATCAACTATGAACCATGAACTAATCAAAGATTAAGATAATTCATCAATGAATCGTATCTCTCCTTTGAATTATTAATATCGCCGCTGTGATTAAAAGTGGCTTTGATGACGTACTCGTATCTTAAAAAAGTAGATAAAATGGCTGATATATCCTGTTTGTTTATTTTAAGCGTTACCTCCATCCGGGTTGAATCGGGGAAAGTGCGTACATAGCTACTTAATATCTGCGCATTGTCTGACTCTACGATCTGGGCCATATGCGCCAGGGAATTATTTTTATTATCTATCTCCAGTACAATGATACCTCCCGGCTGGTCAACAGAGGTAAGCTTTGCAAAATATTCAGTAAGCGTACCCAGGGAAATAAGGCCCAGATAATTGTTTTTATCATCCAGCACCGGCAAAACGGTAAGCTTCTGTTCGTAAAACGCCCGGATCACATCATAAACGTGCTGGCCTTCCAGCACATAGGGGTTTACCAATGAGAGCGACAAGGCGCCCACGTTGGTTTCATAATCGGTTTCCCCGATCAGGTCATCTTCGGAGATAAGGCCTAAAAACTGCTCTTCGTTTACAATTGGCAGGTGCCTGATACGAAATTCCACCATCCGGTCAACCACCTTCTGAATCGTATCAGAAGTAGTAACCGGTGGAATCACATCAGCAACTAATTCAATTGCAGTCATTTTATACCCTTATTTTTACTTTTTCCAAAAATCCCTTTAACAAGACATTAAACTCATCGGGCCGTTCCATCATCGGTGCATGCCCGCATTTGTCGATCCAGTGCAACTCGGCATCCGGCAGTTCCTGGCTAAATTCAATGGCCACTTCAGGTGGTGTAATTTTATCATTTCTTCCCCAAATTAACGAAACGGGGATCGTTATCTTATGCAGGTCGTTTTTCATGTTATGACGAATAGCCGATTTAGCCATTGCCAGTATCCTTATAACGCTGTGCCTGTCATTTATTATCCTGAAAACGTCGTCAACTAATTCTTTTGAAGCAACCTCCGGATCGTAAAATGTAAATTCAACCTTCTCCTTTACAAAATCATAACTGCCACGGCGCGGAAAAGTTCCACCAAAAGCATTTTCATATAAGCCCGAACTTCCTGTCAAAACCAATGCTTTCACTACCTCGGGGTGTGCCAGCACGTATATTAACGCTACATGGCCTCCCAACGAATTCCCGAGCAGCGTAACATCCTTTAATTTTTTATGCTTAATGAATTTATGCACAAATTTTGCAAGGGTTTTAACACCTGTCGTTAACAATGGCAAATCATAAATCGGCAATATCGGGATGATGACCCTATACTCCGAACTGAACTCTTCAATTACTCTGTCCCAATTGCTTAATGCACCCATTAAGCCGTGTAATAGCAGTAAAACTTCGCCTTCGCCCTCATCGATATAACTAAAACCGTTTTCCTCTTTAAGCACGAACTCCATATAAATCAGTAAAGTTTAAATTCCTTAGTTTCCGGCAAATTCAAGTTTTAATATTATTCCAAATATTTGCCGGTATAAAAATAGCTTATTGCATTTGAGTTACAACAATTATTTTGGTATTAGTTGATTAAGTTAGATGAGTTGATCAGGTTGATTAATTTTTTTTGTATTAACTAACAACCATTCAACTTAATCAACTTAGTAAACTCCATCAACTGCCTAAAAGCTTCTTAACAACCTCTGATATTGTCCTGCCGTCAGCCTTGCCTGCCAGTTCTTTATTGGCTGCGCCCATCACTTTACCCATATCTTTTACTGAAACAGCGCCTACCCTGCTGATCAGTCCTTTCAAAAAAACTTCAACTTCCTCTGTACTCATTTGTTTGGGCAGATATGGCTCAATTACCCGCATTTCCTCCATCTCAATTTCATAAAGGTCTTCCCTGTTTTGAGCCTTATAAATGTCTGCCGACTCCTTGCGCTGTTTGATCAGCTTTTGCAGTACTTTTATTTCGGCCTCCTCGGTCAGTTCTTCGGCCGCGCCTTTCTCTGTCCTTGCTAAAAGCAAGGCCGATTTTATTGCGCGTAAGCCCCTTAAACGGTCGGGTTGTTTGGCCAGCATGGCTTGCTTGATGTCCTGGTCTACCTGGTTAATGAGTGACATGTTTATAATGGTTGAATTATTGATTTAGTGAATTAGTGATTTATTTCGGATGTCGGATTTTCGATGTCGGATTTGGCAATAAAAAAATAGCCTACTTCCTCGAAATTATAGTTGCCGAAGCCTGGGCCGTTGGCATAATGGTTAATTCGTTAATGTTTACATGGGCCGGGCGCGATACCACGAACCAGATCGTTTCAGCAATATCATCGGCGTTCAAAGGTTCAAACCCGTCATAAACTTTTTTTGCCCGATCTTTATCCCCCTTAAACCGCACTTCCGAAAACTCTGTTTCCACAGCACCCGGGTGAATCGCCGTAACTCTTATACCATGGCTAACCAAATCTGTCCGCATGCCCTTGTTTAAAGCATCAACAGCAGCTTTGGTAGCGCAATACACATTGCCATTGGGATAAACTTCTTTCCCGGCGATAGAACCCAAATTTACAATATGCCCGGTTTTATGCTCAATCATCCAGTTGGAAACCACTTTACTCACATAAAGCAATCCCTTTACATTGGTATCGATCATCGTGTCCCAATCATCGTAACTTCCGTTTTGAATAGGATCAAGTCCCTGGCTCAGCCCGGCATTATTGATCAAAACGTTTACTTTTTTCCATTTTGCCGGCAGCTCTTCCAGGTTGCTGATCACCTGTTCCCTGTCGCGCACATCAAATGCACATACTGCAATTTCAGTATTGTATTTGGCATTCAGTTTTTTGGCCAGTGTATCCAGCCTGTCGCCGCGCCGGCCTGTTAATATTAAATTATAATGCTCGCGGGCAAATAAATGCGCACAAGCTTCGCCTATCCCTGAGGTGGCTCCTGTTATTAATGCAATTTTAGTCATATATATACTTAACTAACGCCGCGAAATTATGTTTTTTTATCGGGATAACTTGTTATGGCCGGTTCATAGTTAAATCATTCATATTTCATAGCATTCTTTTCGAACCTTGCTTTTCTCTGATCCCTAATACCAATGACTTAATGACTTAATGACTCAATGACCTTTTTACTCGAAATATAAACTAAACATAATGGTATGCAGCGACAGCTTGCTGATGGGGGCCGAAAACGGCTCATTGCCGGGCGCAAGCACATTACCAAATGAGTTGGATATTTTTATTTCGGGTGATAGCTTAAAAAACTCGAAATAAATATCGCAGCCCAGCCCCGCTTCCCAGGAGCCGAAACCGCTTAAATTTTTAACATTGCGCGAAAGCGGGTCGATATTGGATTGATCCTGCCCCCTGCCAACTGCCTGCGAATATTTGATGCCACCCAACATATAGGCCCTGAAATCCTGGATCCTGTCTGACTTTAGTTTAAATTCCAGGGGAAGGTCGACCGTAGTGGTTTGGACAGACTTGGTTACATTCTGCGAAGGCGTATCATAGGTGTAATACAGGGAACGATCAGCAAAAATCAATGAGGGGGTTATCCGGGCTTCAATATGATCGGTTAAGCGATAGCGGGTAATAAAACCGATAGCAAAACCAGGTGTGGAATTTGAAGTTATACTATTTACGGAATCAGTGATATAACGGTTAACGCCCGGGTCAAAGTAAGGGTTGCGCCAATTGGGCTTTTTAACAATTTTATAATAGTTGTTTACGTAGCTGAAACAAAAACCAAAGCTAAGGTCGTTCTGATCGGCACCGCCGCCCCATGCAGGGGCCTGTGCCAGCAACAAATTACTGCATAAAAAAAATAAAATAATGGTTAGGTACCAGGTTTTAATCATTTAATACCAGTATATATTGAACAGATACCAAACGCTAAGGGGCGGCATTTGGTATTTTTAAAGCCTGTTTTATCCATCAATGCAACAAATGTTTCCCCATCCGGAAAAGCAGCTACCGATTCAGGCAGATAAGTGTAGGCCCTTGCGTCTTTTGAAAATAGTTTACCTATTGACGGTGTAATATAGTTGAAATAAAATTTATACAGCTGTTTTACCGGGAAAACTTTAGGTTTTGAGAACTCCAGCACCACTGCTTTTCCGCCGGGTTTTAATACCCGCTGTATATCGGCCAGTCCTTTTTCAAGGTTTTCAAAATTGCGCACCCCATAAGCAACAGTTACAGCATCAAAAATATTAGCTTCAAAAGGCAGCTTTTCCGAGTCGCCCAATTTTACTTCAAACCTGCCGCTTTCATTGCGCTTATCAATTTTTTGCTGCGCGACATCCAGCATCCCGCGCGAAATATCAACCCCGATAATTTTGTCGGGCTTTAATATAGACAGTGCCTCAAAGGCAAAATCGCCGGTACCGGTAGCAACATCAAGGATTAATTTGGGCTGCAGGCTTTTCAATTCGTTGATAGCTTTTTTGCGCCAGATGATGTCGATGCCCAGCGATAAAAAATGATTTAGAAAATCGTAGGTTTTGGAGATGTTATTAAACATATCGGCCACCTGTTCTTTTTTGGTGCCCTGGTCTTCATGGTACGGAACTACAGTTTTGCTCATTGGTGGCAAAGATAGTGATAAGGTTGATTGGTTGATTAAGTTAGATTAAGTTGATTAAGTTTCTCAACAAAAATGACATTGCGTGGGATTAACTTTTCGATTGCGGCATTACTCGATTGCGGAATGCGGAATGTCGAATGCAGAATGTTTTGATTCGGGATTTTCGATTTCGGAATTCCTGAGGAATTTGAAATGTAACATCAACCACACGGGACACGAAGAGTTTCACAAGGGGACACAAAGACTAAGGTTTATCGGGAGTCTCCTTTCCTTTATGAACTTTGTGAAGCCTTAGTGCCCCTTGTGGTAATTATATAGCAACACAAGCAAAAAGCCCGAAATTCAGATTCGAATAATTATCTTTTTAAAAAAATTTAAAATGTAAGTATAAACTTCTACCTTTCACTATTGCTGGTTATCTCACCATGATTCCCGCAATACCAATAAATCTATAACAGACCTAACTATTGTTTTATGAAAGAGTCACCAGAGTCCTCCCGGAGAGGTTTCATTAAAAAATTGGGCACCGCCTCCGCAGCGGTAGCCATTGGATCAAACGTATTTGCCCGTGATACCAAAACAGGCTTATTTACTTACCTCAAACGTACTGATAGTGTTAGCGCAAACGACCGCATCAATATCGCTTTAATAGGCGCTGGCGGACAAGGTTCGTCTGATACCGAAACCGCATTGCAGATTCCGGGGATCAAACTGGTGGCTGTTTGCGATCTGTACGACGGCCGCCTTGCCGATGCCAAAAAACGCTGGGGCGCTGATATTTTTACCACAAAAGTTTATAAAGAGATCCTGGCAAGGCCTGATGTGGATGCCGTCATCATTGGCACACCCGATTTTTGGCACCAAACCATTTCTGTCGACGCCATGCATGCCGGCAAACATGTGTATTGCGAAAAACCAATGATACACAATATTACCGAGGGCCCCGCGATCATTAAAGCACAAAAGGAAACCGGTAAAGTTTACCAGGTAGGCAGCCAGGGGGTATCGTCCTTAGGCAACGAAAAAGCAAAAGAATTATTAAAAGCCGGCGCCATTGGCCAGTTAAATTATGCCGAAGGCTTTTGGGCCAGGCGCGGCGCGGTGGAAGTTTGGGAATACCCGATCCCGGCGGATGCCTCTCCGCAAACTGTTGACTGGGAAACGTATGTGAGCAATACCGTTAAACGGCCCTTTGATGAGAAACGGTTTTTCAGGTGGCGCAATTATGTTGACTACGGCACCGGCATGGCAGGCGATCTTTTCGTCCACCTGTTCTCCAGTCTGCATTTCATCACCGGCTCGCTGGGTCCGCAAAAGGTATATGCCTCCGGCGGTTTGCGTTTCTGGCATGACGGCCGCGAAGTACCTGATGTTTTGCTGGGCACCTTTGACTATGGGGAAACCCCGGTTCACCCGGCGTTTAACCTGAGTTTGCGGTGTAATTTTGTAGACGGTACCAGCGGCACCACCTATTTAAGGTTGGTAGGCAGCGAAGGCGCTATGGACATTACCTGGGACGAAGTCGTATTGAAACGGAATAAAAATGCCCAGTCAGACGATCCTTTCTATGCCGAAAAAATGCGCAATGCCGGTCCTGGCGAAGTACACCGAAAACAAATGCTGCCCCCTGAGGCCATTACCTATTCTGCGGAAAAAGGTTACCTCGGCGGACCATATGACCATTTTAATAATTTCTTTAATGCCATCAGGAAAGGCGGCCCTGTAGTGGAGGACGCTACTTTTGGATACCGCGCCGCCGCCCCTGCTTTGTTGTGTAACGACAGCTATTTTAAAAACGAAGCCATGCATTGGGATCCTGAGAATATGCAGGTGGTGAAAAAAGGGTAAGGTTTTTGTCTGAACTATGATTTTTAGGATTACCAGGTTGATTTTCATCCTGGAATCCTAAAAATCCTGATTCAGAAACGTTCGGCAATCCATCAAACTCTTCTTTCGGACTTCCGGACTTTCGGACCAATCTCTAATCTGCAATCACCAATTTGCAATTAAGTAATTCCGAAATCGAAATTCCGAAATCCGAAATCAAAAAACCTATCTTTGCCCGATGATCATTAAATCAGCCGACTTTATTTGCAGCAATACGCAAATCTCTAAACTACCGCCGCCGGTAAAGGCAGAGTATGCTTTCATCGGCCGCTCAAACGTAGGCAAATCATCGCTGATCAATATGCTGGTCTCCAAAAAAGGGCTGGC
>NZ_CAIWNH010000450.1 GCF_903913935.1 uncultured Mucilaginibacter sp. | reverse complement strand
TCCTCAATAGGGGCGAAGTCGCGTTTGATATAGATGCTCACATCCACCGCTTCTGCATAGGTCATAGGATTTTTGTTATAGGCGCCCATATCCTCAAAATTCAGGATCTCGTTTTTGATAGCCGAGCGTAAAATGCGGTAATCATAAAACATTTTAGGGCTCAGGCTGGAGGTATCCGTGGCGGCCAGTTTAAGGTCGTAATCTTTCAAGCGGTCCAGTTCTTTGCCTAATGATTCTTTGCCCAGGTCCGTAACCTTGCCGTCGTATTGGTGATAGCCGAGTGCAACGCCATTGCCCGGGCGCCAGTTGAGATAACCCAGCAGGAAATCATCAGAAAGTCTTTGAAAGGCGGCATCGCCGGATATTTTGTTTTGCGTAGTTTTTGTTTGCTGGCAACTAAAAAGTGCAGCTATAGGTATGAACAGGAAGCTTAATTTTTTCATTTTGGGTCAGTTGTGAAAAATCTAAGTTAGGGAATATTTTTAATTGGTCATTTAGTCATTGCGTCATTAAGTCATTGGTTGGCGGGGTAAACGGCAACAAGGTTTTTACTTAGTCAGGTATTCTTTCGGGATAGGGTTATCCTTCCGCTCTCCGTCAAAAAACCAGCCTAAAATCCAAAACCTGGTGCCATCATAAAAAAGTTCAATGCTGTTAATACCACGCTCAATCACCGGGCCTGTTTTGGTATTGCGCGATTCGTAAGTGCTCCATACATGATAAATGGCCCCGAATTTCTCCACCTTGCGGGAGATCTCGCGTTCAACAAAGCCTTTTGACCCCAGGTAATCGTCAGACTGGCGGTGGTATTCCTTTAAGCTTACGTATTTGATAACCGTTTTACCGTCTTTTGATTTTGTTGCCCAGCCCACATTTACATTGGGTACGTGCAGGCTGCTATCGCGCTGGTAACTGGGCTTTTCGCCTTTTTTAACAGTAACCACATCATAGTAGGCTTTCATAATGCCGTTTAAGGTGCCCACATTGTCGCCGTATTGATCAATTACCTGCGCCCGGCAATTGTAATTTATCAGAATGATTAATGCTAAAGATGTTAAAAAGGCTGCTTTTTTCATTGCGATTTGCTATTGGTTGATCAAATATATCAATTCTGGATTGATGATTACACTGATTGTTTGACGATTACACTGATTGACGTGCGATTGCCTGCAGATATTCTTCTTCCATATTAATCCTTTTCAATTTTAAAGCGTCCTACATCCAAACACCCACAGTTGGGAGGTTGAAACTAAAACAAAGAGCCATGAAAAAGAAATTTTTTGCATTCGCATTGATTATAGCAGCATTTGTATCGGTAACATCAGGATGTTATGTTGAAGGTGGCGGTGGCTACCGTTACCATCATTACCACCGTTGGAATCGCGATCGTGATTAACAGGTTTAAGAAATTATAGTTTTTAGTTTGGTTTAGTGTGTGTGAGTTAAGGCCCCGGTTAGCGCCGGGGCTTTTTTGTGGGTGATGGATTGATCTTTTGGTGAATTTTTTTTTTCACTCTCTTTACGGCTTGCCGTAGAGCGGGTGGACGAGCCTGCCTGCCGGCAGGCGAAGCAAAGTCCGGGTGAGTCCACCCTGCGGACATTACCGCCAATGCATGGTGCCGAGTTTACTCACCCGAACGTAGCAGGCTCGTTCACCCGCTCTTTCGGAGGCAAAAAAGGGGGTTGGTTACGGACTTATTTAGCGCCAGCGCCCATAAAAGGCATCTGCGGCTTACATCTGTTAATTATTTTATTTAATTTTGAGTGTAGATTTCATTACCCTTAATGAATATGAAAAAATCAACCTACACATTCCCGCTGATCATCGCAGTTATTTTTATCGTAAACGCATGCACCAAAGAAGGCAAGTTGAATGCGCCTGCCGGCCAGATAGCGGCAACATTTACCCGTGGAAAGATCAATCAGCCCGACCTGATGGCACTGTCAGGTGCCGATTCCACTAAAATAGTTAACTGGAGTGTTAGCCCGGCGGGATCTGATTCTTTACTCACGCAGCACAATATTGCTAAATGGTTTTTTAAAAAGGCCGGTACCTACACCGTTAGTGCCAATCAAAGCGGTGGTGCAACAGCAAGTATTGTGATAACGATTATTGATTCGCTTTATATCCCTACACCATATGCAACGCCTTTTACCGCGGGCGAACAAATTACGCTGGTGCCGAAATATATTAAAAGTACTATTTCCGATTCTTCCTTCCTGTCGTTTACGGCGACTACCAAAAATTCGTATTGCGGAAACAGTGCTATTGACCTGGGAGTTTATTACGACACCAACGCAAAAGCGTATTACATGCAGCTTACACAGGTGCTGCACAATGCCGATTGCGGTGTTACGAGCAGCACTTTAACCAGGACAGTTAATTACGGTTCGTACCAAACTTCACTGGCCAACGGCAGCTACCCGCTTTATATTGAGTTTAATAACCAGCCTAACGTGGTTGGCAGTATTGAAATAACCGATACCCAAATTATATTTCACTGGGCCAATACCGGAGGTGTAGTGATTATGCCTTTAACCTTAAGCAGGTAATAGGAGATTTAAAGCGTAATTAAGTAATTATTTAACCTTCAGCGATGCCAACATGGCATCGGCGGTGGTTTTCCATTTGGGCTGCAGCGTCTGGGGACAGGTAAAAGTAAACATCAGCAATTTGCCGTCGAGGATGGTAAAAAAATAAAAGGCAAACACTTTTTGGTCCGCTGCGGTGGTCATCAGTTTAAAATAGCCCACCTGTTTGCCATTAATAGTTTTAACGCCGTTATCAAGCCACGCGGCATCGGGCCTGGCGTGTTTTAGGGTATTGATCATAAAATCTTTGTATTGGCCGATCTGGTCGGGTGTCATCGTTTGCCCGGTCTGGCTGATCACTAAATTTACGTCGGCTTTTGCATCGTTAAAAGCAGCCGCCGGTTGCTGGCCTTGATGGGCATATTTTGCCGCGAGTGCCTGGGTAGACATTTGCTTAAAATTTGCAGGCACCGATAGCTCAACCTTCCCGTTCAGCAGGCTGCGGCGTACCAGTTTGATTTGTGCCTGGCTGAAATAGGGCAGGAGTAATAAGACAAATAAGGCTGGAGCTATGATTTTTTTGATCATGAGATGGTTTTACGTTGAGGTGTTAAACATAAGGAAAAAAGGGATGGCTTGGTTAATATTTGGTTTTTTGTGAAAATCGGTTTCGAAGGATAAAAGCCGGGGTGTCATGGTGAGGCACTCGAACCATG
>NZ_CAIWNH010000449.1 GCF_903913935.1 uncultured Mucilaginibacter sp. | reverse complement strand
TGGCAAAGGTGTCCTTTTATATGATGATAATGCCCATAAAACTGGTATGGACGTTACTGCAAGCTTTGGGTACCGAAGTTGCCAGGCTGGGCCATGCCTTAGGCTTAGGCACCGGCAGTTTTGAAAGTTTTTACCTCTCCATTAAGCCGGGCCTGCTATGGGTGTATGACATTGTAAAGCAAATAGGCGGTTTGTTATTTGACCTTAATACCGGCAATATAAAAGGTATTTATAACGATATTAAAAACGCCCATCTGCCTGATATGGCCGTGTTAAAGTTTAAGGTTGAAAAGGAGGAAAGAGAGAACGCCCGAAAAGCCAAAGAGGACGCCTTTGCTGATTTGAAAGTTAAGCCGGACGAAGGTAAAAAGAATAACAAGCTTGATAATTCAGGCGCTGACAGCGTAAAGAAAATTGGTGAAGGCAGCAAGCAGGTACGCAACATTACCGTAAACATCGACGCGTTTAACAAAGGCGGCATTAACGTTTCCAACACCCAGGGCTTAAAGGGGATGAGCGCCGGTGATATTGAAAAATGGTTTAACGAAATGCTGATGCGGGCTATCATCAACCTGGAGGCTAATCAGAACTAAATGGGCCTGCCTGAAACCGCTCAATTTATTCGCCTGGTTGATAACATCAGCCGGGCCATTGACAGGCTGCCTAACCGCGTGGCCACGGAAGCGGTGAACTTTAGCAAGCAGCGGTTTGTAGATCAAAACTGGCTGGATAGTTCGCCAAAGCCCTGGAAGAAACGAAGCGACAAGTCATGGAAGCGGGATACCCGGAAAGGCCGGGCCATATTGGTAGATAAGGCCGTATTGAAACGGAGCGTGCGTAAGATCATCAGCACACCTACGCTGATCATTATCGGCACGGATGTTCCATACGCGCAAATACATAATGACGGGGGCCGGTTTACCGCGCATCAAACCGTTGGATCATACAGGCGTAGGGCTTACCAGGTTAAAGAGCATAGCCGAACCAGGGCGGGGCGCACGGAGGAAGTAAGGGCGCATAACGTAAGCGCCAGTACAGTACGATCCTTTAACCGTACCATCCACGTTGATATGCCGCAACGGCGTTTCCTGGGGCCGTCAGCAGCGTTAAACCGCAAGATTGAAACCCTGATGAGGGATGATATAGTAAAGGCCGCACAACAAAGCATTTGATTTCGGATTTCGGAATTTCGATTTCGGAATTTAAAAAAGAGTAACTAACTATTATGGATGATATATTACTGGCGGTTAATGCCGCGTTTACAGCAAAAGCAGCCTGGTTTACCAGCAGAGGATTAATACCGCCGCGCCTGATTGATTTTTATATGGGCCAGCCCGAAAACCCGGAAGAATTTGAATTTGTGTTACCGGCGCTATTTATGGACTATTCCGTTAGCTGGAAAATGACCGGCCAGTATTACGGCGGCCCGGCAACGCTAATGTTCCACGCGCTGCCGGATACAGCAGCGCCTACCGAAAACATCAGCGCCAGGCAAGCCGAAGGACTGCAAACCACGGTTTGGTACCGGCTGGTAAGACAGGTACTGGATACCGTTACCGGCGAAAACTTTCAGCAGCTGATCCGTGGCCAGGAACACACGGCCGCAACCGCTGATTTTAGGTACCATATTATGGATTATGGCACACAGGTTAGCGAAATACCTGGCCAGTACGTTGATAAATTTACCGATGGCAGTATTGAGGAGATCAATATCACCGGCGACGCAAAAGGCAAGTTTAGCGCATAAAAAAAGGGCCGCTTATACGGCCCTTAAACACTTTATACCTTTCGCTTGTATAGCGTAAATTCCTTAATGTAATATTTAACATCCGGCAAGCCTTCCCTTTGCAGTACGGCGATCCACCCGGCTAACTCCCCGTTATAAGGGCTAAGCTTATCAGTTAAGTAAGCCTTTCGCTGATCTTCAAGCGTTTCCTCAATTTGTTCAATCAGGGTTGCGTCCTTTCGTTTAATCGCGTCCTGATTGGTTAAAAGCGCTTGTAAAACCGCCTTTGGCGTGCGGATGATCATCACCGTGTCGCCGGGCTTAACGGGCTGCAGTTTGCCGTATTGGGCGTAAGTGAGTAGTGTGCTAAAGGTTAACAGCGTGATTAAGGTTAGTTTTTTCATTTTACTTCAATTGAATACCTTCGTTTTTATCCATTGTTCGGCTGATCATTCCCACCCACGAACTACCGTCGCGGTTTAAATCAGCCTTTGAGTTGTAAATGTAAATAAATATATGTGTTGGCGGGTTATGATATTTGTAACTTCCACGCATTGCGGCATCAAACAGACCGTTTAACAGGTGTTTAAGCCCGGCCTGATCCATTGGCTTATGTAGGAGGATCCGTTCGCTGTACTGTGTTTTAAACGGCACATCATACACTTTCAATTCGGCCACATCATAGTTTAAACGGGCCTGTTTAGGATAGGCCATGCCAAATAGTACCATGGGGATCATTAGCCATCGTTTCATAATGCGCTTATTTGTATCGTATACCGCCCCATCCTATAATCAAAGTCAAACGCTTGAATATCTTTAAAACAACAGATTATTACATTATCAACATAAAGATAATTCATGTTTCCATGTTTTATATTGGTGACCTTATCTCTAAAAAAGGCTGACATTTCCACGTCTGTATCAAAAACATAACCCTTTGCGCTAAACCTTTCCATGATAAGTTCCTTTAACCTCTCATGTATCTTGGTGGTAAAATTGTCCGTGATCTTGTCAATGTGCTTATAAATGCGATCACTCACTGGCACAACCCCTTCAATTAGCTTTATTTCCATAGTTCAAAGATATTTAATTTTGTTATTAAAAACGCCCGGCTAAATGCCAGGCGTTTAAGCTTCATCCCGCTTTTTGCAGGGCCTTTCGTAAGTGGTGCAAATAGTACAAGCCCTTTGCCCCGGCTTCTTTTGATTCAACATTGTCATCCCTTAGTAAGTGAATCGCGTAATCGAATTCAATTTCTTCCAGTACTGCACTTAATTCCCCCGGAGAAATTACTTCCGTCAACATTTTTTCTAATTCACTAAAATCCATTGCTTTTTTTTGTTTTATCGCCTGGAGGCCTTATACGAAATTTTTACTTTTTTAGTTCTTCGGGAATTCGCTTTCCCAGCGCCTTTGGTTCAAATAGGTTTCGGCATACAGCTTTTCCATGCGGGGCCGTGTGGCCAGGTAAGCATCATAAGCTTTGATATGCTCCATTATTAAATGGTGTTCTGTTTCGGTTAAGGCGTTCCAAAGCTTTTCGGCCCTGGCTTTGTTACCTACCTTGTAATTGTAGGCTTCCCAAAAGTCCTTAAACGCCACTTGAACGGCAATTTTAACGCAGGTAAGTGTTTTGCTACCCTGTACAAGCTTTAACAGTTCCTCCTTTGTAAAGGGGAAACGGCCAAACAGGAAGTTGTACTGGTCAATCTCCATTTGCGCCCGGTTATCATAAAAAACCAATGCGCCCAGGGTATTGTACCTCATTTCAATTTCGCCGGTAAAGGCCGTGCTGGAGATTAGTAGTTTAACCATGGTTATTTAATTTTTAAAGTCTCCCCTACAGAGGGAGATTTAGAGGGGGGCTGTGGCTTCCAGTACTTCCTGTAGGTTTAATGTTTGCTTAAAGTTGCGGGGTAACTCCTTGCCTGATGCATAGCCCTTGCTTTGCGCATAAGCATCAAGCGCCGTAAGCAGGTACGAGTACGAGTTATGCAGGGCCGATACGGCCGTCATAAAATTACAATCCATCGGAAATTCATAATCCATCGTGATCTCGTTGTTACAATGATCAGTTACCTTAATTACTATTGTGTGTTTTGTGAACATATTATTTGGTGTGAATGTCTTAAAAATACAACCATTGTGCTGCTTTTCATCGGATCGGCATATTTAGCGCCGGGTATTTTTGCAAATACCTTGTAGGTTTGATATTTGGTCACCTTTGCTTCGCCTTCGGCAATCTCCAGTACGGTTTTTTTGGCATCGTTCTGTTTGTAAAACCTATCGCCCATGACCAGGTTTTTAACTTCGGTTACCTCATTCCTGGTCATAGCGGTATCCTCACTTTCCAGGCTAACCAAATAGAAAAGCAGAGGTAAGCAATTAATACAACCATCAGCACTATCATGCTGTTAAAATCAAGCTGAACGGCATAGTACAGGCAGCGCCCGGCCTGGCTGGCCAGCGCCGCCAGTACTAAAGTGATCACCAGGCGTATGGCCAGCCGTTTTAGTTTTAAAATTCTAATTTCTTTCATGTTTAAGGGGTGTTTAATTAACTTTCAATAGTTCCAATTCCCAACCTCATGGCCAGTTCGCGTTCAAGCTTTGCGCCATCGCTATCCCACCAATCAGGCAACAGGTAAATGTAATCGGCATTGGCCAGCAGCATTACGCTAACGCGCATGGCTTCCTGCCAGTTGCAGTCTTCATCATTGATCACATCCACCGGGTTAAGCACAAAGAAGTCCATCGCCTCCAGTTCAAGTTGCTTGATTTTAAATTTAGCGGCTACCTCTTTATAGGGTAAGCCAGTAACCTTACCGGCGATATACACCACCGGCAGGTTTAAGGTATTGTCCAGCACTTCGGCTGCATTAACTGATTTAATCATTGAGTATGGTTTTAGTGATGTAGAAATAAGTATCGGCGGAGTTTCTATACTTAAAGGTGATCTGGTTTACCGAATCCAAAACCTGAACCTTTGCGGCCCGTAGCTGCATGTAGCGCATGTATTTACGGATCATTTCGTTTAAGGCTTGCAGGCCTGTTTGTGGCTTTTGTGCTACCAATCCCTGGCAGTACTCCAGCAGCCTTTGATATTCCCTATCATCAGGCAGTTGTTTTTTAATTGTTAATCTTAGCATTGTTTTTTTATTTGTGTGAACCCGGCCAGGGAAACGATCCCCGGCCTATGCTCCATAGCGGGTTAGTGTTATTAGTCCGTTACCGTTAAATCTTCAGTTTTAATAAATGTGTAATGTTCAAATCCACATTCAGGGCACTCAACACGCAAATCAATCATTTCTCCACCTCCATAATCGGTGAAGTCCGTTTTTATATCCTCACTGGATATTTCGGTTTTACATTTTTCGCAATTCATTTTTTATACCTCCTTTCTATAAATTAATTTTCCAGTAATAAGCCGTTTGTAACCTGGCGGTTGTATGTGCCGCCTTCAACATTCTCCAGGTGCAGGTAATTCTTTTTCTCTCTTTCGCTCAGATCGTCCCATTTTATCGGCTCTAATTCGTGCGGCTTGTAAAGGTTTGATTGTTGACAATAGATAGAAAAGAATACGTCTTTTAGTTCATTCCGCTTTTTGTTGCGGGTTTTATTGGTACGGCAGCGCCTGATGTGCGGCGCACAAAATATTATCCATTGCGCTTTCATGTGCCGCCTGAAATATTCGTAGGATGCGGTAAGAGTGATATAATCAAGGTAGGTAAGCTGCAATACAACTTCCTTTACACTGCCTGTTAGGCGGTATGCGCTATCTATACAATTGGCATCATTTAATACGGTTTTAGCCAGCCTGGCAATTAGCGACACTTCCATATCCGTACTGTATTTAAAATGGTATTTGCTTTTATCAATGCTCTCCAGGTCGATACCTTCCAGGTTGTATTTGGCCGGCATTTTATCCAGGGCTTTACGGGCCGCGTCCTTTTCGCCTTCGGTACCGCGCTTTACCAGTTCGTAAACTTTGGCCAGCTTTTGTTTTAGTTTTGGGTCTATCATGGCTTACGGTGTAAGGTTTGTTCGTAAAAAGGTTGATAATCAATGGCGTTAACGATATGGCCATCTAAGCAAAATGAGCTTACTCCAAGCGTGTCGCTATTACCGCTTACAAAGGGGAAATCAATACGAATTTCACCGGCCGAAACGACTGTGAACGGTTCGCCTTTAAACGTCTCATTGGCGCATGCGATCATGCTTTTTGCTACGTCAGCATGAACCAGGCCTTTAGGAAAGATGACAGGCACATATTGCACCATGCCATCTTTTAGTTTTTGTTCGAGCATTATATATTTCAATTCGCCTCCTCCTTCCTAATGATCCCCACAGTCCTTTTTACTTCGCCGTTCAGGTTGATATTGTAAACTGCAACACGCGCTCCCTCCCATACCAGCTTGTAACTCATCCAAATTGCGCCGGTAGTGTCGCGCTTTCGGTTTTGCATCCAGTTGTTTACCGCGTTTACAACGTTGCTAATGTCTCCGCTGCCAAAAGTGGGATCGTTGGCGATGGATACCATTTGTTTGATCTCGCTCCTCAATTCTAAATCCCAGGAGGTGTTCCTGGTGGTTTTTACTTCAAATACTATCATGTTCGTTAATTATTAAATTTGAACCCGGCCGGGGAAGCGAACCCCGGCCTATGCTCCAAGCGGGTTAATAAGCGATTTGATATTCGCCGTGTATAAGCCTTACAGGCTCGTTACGCACCGGCGAATACACCCAAACCGCATCG
>NZ_CAIWNH010000448.1 GCF_903913935.1 uncultured Mucilaginibacter sp. | reverse complement strand
TATTGAGTAATGTCATCAATTTCATAGTCTAACTTCAGGGCGTCCAAAACGGCTGTAATAGCCTTTTCTGATAAAGCATCCTCAATATTTACCGTTAATGTTTTCATATACCTAAAAAACAATGTGATTATTACAAATTGAATAAAATTACTGCAAATTACTTAATAGCTTAACTTTACCCCATGAATTTAAAAGTAATTGCTTTTGATGCGGACGATACCCTTTGGGTAAATGAACCCTATTTCAGGCATACGGAAGAACAGTTTTATAATTTATTGGGTGAATTCTCCTCGCAGCAGGGTTTGGAGCGCGAGCTGTTTAAAATCGAAATTGAAAACCTTGGCTTTTATGGTTACGGCATTAAAGGTTTTGTGTTGTCGATGATTGAGACTGCCCTGAAAGTTACCGATAACAAAATAAGTACCGAAGTTATAGGGAAGATCATTGAATTGGGTAAGGAAATGATGAACCGGCCTATTGAGCTGCTTGACGGTGTTGAAGAAGTGCTGGATGCCCTGAAAGATAAATACAGGCTGGTAGTAGCCACCAAAGGCGACCTGCTCGACCAGGAACGCAAATTAAAAAAATCTGGCATTAGTCACTATTTTCATCATATCGAGATCATGAGCGAAAAGGACGATGCCAATTACCTGAAACTGATCAAACACCTGGATATTCAGCCAAATGAACTGATGATGGTGGGTAACTCCCTTAAAAGTGATATTTTGCCGGTATTAAACGTTGGCGGGCATGGCGTGCATGTGCCTTACCATATTACCTGGGCGCACGAACATATCGAGGATACCATTGATGATGAAAGGTTTAAGAGTGTGGAGGTGATAAGGGAGGTATTGGCGTTTTTATAGGAGCACTTTAGATTTGACAGCTTTTCAAAAGTTGTCAAATCTTTAAATTCAAAAAAGTAATTAAATCCGAAATCGAAATTCCGAAATTTATCAATCCGCCTCTGCTTCCTGTAAATACATTTCGTCAATAGGCTGGGCGTATTTCTTTTCGATCACTTTACGTTTGGCTTTCATTGTAGGAGTGATCTCGCCATCATCAATGCTGAAGGGGTTACGTTTTACTTTAAAGTGTTTGATGCGTTCGAATTTGGCCAGTTCGTTGGAAAGGCGTTTGATGTCCTGGCCAACCCAGTCTATAATTTCCTTCTCCTCGATAAACCAGTCGGGTTCTTCAAAAAAGCTTTCACTTAAATTAAAGGCTTCCTGCAGGCTTTCTTTTGATGGTACAACAATGGCGGTAATATACTCCCGTTTATCGCCTACTAAAAATACCTGCTCAATTTTCGGGCTCTTTAAGTAGGTGTTTTCAACTGGCGTTGGGTAAATGTTTTTACCGTACGCATTTACCAGCATATTTTTAAGGCGGTCGGTAATTTGCAGGTTGCCACGGTAATAGCGGCCTATATCACCGGTGTGGAACCAGCCGTCAGGATCAATTACAGATGCAGTCTCCTCAGGTTTATTCCAGTAGCCTTTCATTACACAATGCCCGCGGACGATAATTTCGCCTTCTTCGGATTGAAAATCTTCTTTAAAAGTATCGTGCGTTTGGATAGTGTAAATCTGTTTGGTATCCACGTTTTGGATTGCCACTTCAATACCGGGAATAATGCGGCCAACGGTGCCGTAAATAATTCGGTCGGTTTCGGTAACGGCCATTACCGGCGAAGTTTCTGTCAACCCAAAACCTTCCAGTATTTTTATGCCCAGGTCACCGAAGAACTCACCGATGTTTTTTGGCAAAGCGCCACCGCCCGAAAGCATGATCTTTAGGCGACCACCAGTTTTTTCCTTGATCTTACTGAATACCAGTTTTTCGGCAAGTTTATGCTGCTGGCTTAAAATAAGCCCCGGTTTTTTACCGGCCTCTTTTACCAGCCTCACATCGCGGCCAATTTTTAACGACCACAAAAAGATCTTCGATTTAACACCACCGGCAGACGTGCCATTTTTCATAGCACGGTCGTGGATGCGCTCTAAAAGTCGCGGTACGCAGTTCATTACGGTTGGCCTAACTTCGGCCATGTTTTTGGCCAGCAGATCAAGGCTTTGAGCAAAGGCTATTTTGCTGCCGGTGTACAGGCAGATATGGTAAGTGGCGGTACGTTCAAAAACATGGGATAGCGGCAGGAAGGATAAAAATATATCGTCTTTAACAATAATCGGGATCTGGATCAGGCTCACCCTCACATTTTCAGTAAGGTTAAAATGGGTGAGCATAACACCTTTTGGCGTACCAGTGGTGCCCGAAGTATAGATCAAACAGGAAAGATCTGAGGGTAAAATAGCTTCGCGGGCAATGTTTATCGCAGTGCGGTGTTTTTCAACCAGTTTATTGCCTTCGTCCATCAATTGCCCAAAGCTGATGACACCGGTGTTCAGGTTCAGTTTGTTGGTGAATTTTTCAAAGTCATCAAATGCCGGGATCAGCCTGACTAATGCCGGGCAGTTATTGGCTACTTTAAGCACTTTGCGAAATAAAAACGGGTTGCCGCACAAAATAGCACGGGCGCCGGAGTCATTTAAAATATACTCAATTTCGGCTTCGCTTAGGGTGGGATATATGGATGTGTTTATTGCGCCTAATTGTTGCAGTGCCTGGTCGTAATAAACATAGTCCGGCCCGTTTTCAATGATCAATGCCAGTCGGTCGCCTTTTTTGATGCCGATCTCGAGAAAATAGGCGGAGATGGCGTCAATTTTTTCAAGCGCTTCCTTATAGCTGATATCTATCCAGGTATCAGCAACTTTATGGCTCATAAAAGTATGGGTATCCGGGTGGATATTTTTTACAATATTCCGTATAAGGCCAGGAATGGTTGATTTGTTGGCTACCGTGTTCATTAAGTTTAAATCGGGTTTACTGGGTAACAAATCTAATTTATTTGGCAATAAAAGCAAACAGGTTATTTGTGAAGTTGTTCGAGGGTATTTGTTTCGAAATCATACAATTCCTGAACGGGGACTATTTTTCTGGAATCGCTATTGATGTCTTTGCCTTCTTTGGTCCACAGGTATGGATAAATTGAAAATCCCTCATCGCCATGCACCATGACTAGGTCAGTTTTCCACGCAGCCCATCTTAGACCGCCATAGAATTCATCCATATTGCCAACCAGGCACAGGTTTATAAAATCGGTATAGCCAATTTTTAAATCCTCCCACTTCAGGTCATCAGGTGCCAGGTAGTAGATTTGCCCCATGTCTTTCCCAAAGGCACCTCCATTTATAGCAAAAAAACCACCAACAACGTCATCTGCAACCAGGAGAAATTTTGGTTGCTCGCCCAAATCATTAAAGCTTTTGCCCTTGTTCCAGGCGGGTAAGCTTCGGTTTAACCTGCTATTTCCCGAACCCAACACACGAATCCATCCGTTATCAAAAAGTATCCCGCCGGTATTGTAAATAATGGCTCCCATTATTGAGTGGGTTGTTACCTGTGTTTGATATAAGGCTTCTTTAGCCTTTTCGCGGTCCGCAGGTAAAATTTCAAATTTATTCCGGGCTATTTCGGTTGCTTTTTTGAAAGCGGTCCAACCAGACGAATCAGCTGATAACTCTGTAATGGTACGTAATTTGTTTTGAGCAAATGAGTTTATACTGGTTTTCAAAAAAATAATGATTAAAAGGAAGCATGATTTAACCGCCATATTATTTTAGTTAGGTTCAAAGTGGTAAATATAAGGTAAGCAAATAAAAAAGGCCCCATAAATGGAGCCTTCCTATTAATTTTGTTTTTACTGTGTTACACCGAAAAACTTTCGCCGCAGCCGCAGGTACGGCTGGCATTTGGGTTATGGAAATTAAAACCTTTGCCGTTTAGCCCGTCCGAAAAATCAAGTTCGGTTCCGGCCAGGTACAGGAATGATTTCATATCAAGGGCAAATTTAACGCCCCGGTCCTCAAAAAACTGATCGCCTTTTTTTATCTCGTTATCAAAATCGAGATTATACGATAAGCCCGAACAACCACCTCCTTTAACAGAAACCCTGAGGAAATAGGAGCCATCAAGCCCCGCATCCTGGATCAGGTTGTCTATTTTGCTTTTTGCTTTATCTGTTACAGTTACCATTTTTTAGTCTTAAGTCTCGAGTCGCAAGTCTTGAGTTTGCATATTTGATCAAACTACTCACTTCCCCCGGCCCACCATTTATAATTAGTGGTGAACCTTTTCTGATTCAATTGGCGCCATGCCGTTTTTTACGCGGAAATCATTGATGGCGGCTTTAATTGCATCCTCAGCCAATACCGAGCAATGTATTTTTACCGGCGGAAGGGCGAGTTCTTCAACAATATCCATGTTGTCAATCTTCATGGCATCATCAATGCTTTTGCCTTTAAGCCATTCTGTTGCTAATGATGACGAAGCAATTGCCGATCCGCAGCCAAAGGTTTTAAATTTAGCGTCGGTGATCACATTGTCTTCACCTACCTCAATTTGCAGGCGCATCACGTCGCCGCATTCAGGTGCACCTACCAGGCCTGTACCAACTTTGTGGCTGCTTTTATCCAAAGTGCCCACGTTGCGCGGATTGGTGTAGTGATCGATTACTTTATCTGAATATGCCATATCTTTATAATTAGTGAGTTATTGAATTAGTGAATTAGTGAGTTAAACGGGCTTTATGCATCTGCACATTTGCACATCCGCATATTTGCACATCAATTAATGTTCTGCCCACTCTATTTTGCTCAGGTCGACACCTTCTTTAAACATTTCCCATAGTGGTGAAAGTTCGCGGAGGTGGTTAACTGATTTTTTGGTTACTTCGATGGCGTAATCTACTTCCTCTTCGGTAGTAAAACGGCCAAGTCCGAAACGTATAGATGAATGCGCCAGGTCATCAGACAGGCCCAAACTTTTTAATACATACGATGGTTCCAGTGAAGCTGAAGTACAAGCAGAACCTGATGATACCGCCAGGTCCTTCATAGCCATCATCAAACCTTCGCCTTCAACATACTTGAAAGATATATTGGCGACGTGTGGTAAGCGGTGTTCTATGTTTCCGTTCACATAACTTTCTTCCAGTACCGTTAATGAATTCTGTAATTTATCGCGCAGGGCGGATAAACGTTTTGCTTCGCTTTCCATTTCCAGTCCGCATAATTCACAGGCTTTACCTAAGCCCACAATACCGGGGACGTTTAACGTACCTGAACGCATACCGCGTTCGTGACCGCCGCCGTCCATTTGTGCGGTAACTTTAACCCTCGGGCCTTTGCGGCGTACATACAATGCGCCAACCCCTTTAGGTCCGTATATTTTATGTGCCGATAATGCCAGCAGGTCGATGCCGTCGGTATTTACATTAACCGGGATCTTACCAACTGCTTGTACGGCATCAGTCATAAACAAGGCGCCATGCTTGTGTGCAATGGCCGAAATTTCTTTGATAGGTTGTATGACGCCGATCTCGTTGTTGCCATACATTACCGAAACCAAAATAGTTTCAGGGGTCATGCTTTGTTCAAGCAATTCCAGGTCAACCAGGCCATCTTCTTTAACAGGAAGGTAAGTTACCTTACCGCCCAATTTTTCCAAGTGTTTGCAGGCATCAAGCACAGCTTTATGCTCAGTAACAGTGGTAATGATGTGGTTACCTTTCTCTTTATACATTTCAAACACGCCTTTAATAGCAAGGTTGTCTGATTCTGTAGCGCCGGATGTAAAGATGATCTCTTTTTCGCTTGCACCAATCAGTTTTGCCACTTGTTCGCGGGCATAGTCAACACCTTCTTCAGCTACCCAGCCAAACGGATGGTTACGGCTTGCGGCGTTGCCAAACTTTGTGGTAAAATAAGGCAGCATAGCTTCCAAAACCCTGGGATCCATGGGTGTAGTGGCGTTATTGTCTAAATATATCGGGAGGTTCATATTGCTTTAAATACTTAACAATACAAAAGTAAATAAAGTTTATTTAAAATCATTAAAAATAAGGAGAAATTGACTTAAGCCGCCAATAATTTACAATATTTGGACATGAACAAGATAGAGCACATCGGTATTGCAGTAAGCGATTTAAGCGCGGCAGGCAGTTTGTATGAAAAGCTTTTGAATACAACTATCTATAAAACAGAGGATGTGCCGTCTGAAAACGTTAAAACCGCTTTTTTGCAATCCGGGCCAAATAAAATAGAGCTATTAGAAGCTTCGGATGAGAACAGCCAGATCGCTAAATTCATCGCCAAAAAAGGGGAGGGGATCCATCACATTGCTTTTGAGGTGGATGATATCAAAGCCGAAATGGCCCGTTTGAAAAATGAGGGTTTTGTTTTGTTGAACGAAGAGCCAAAACGCGGCGCGGATAATAAATGGGTTTGTTTTGTGCACCCGAAGAGTGCGGGTGGGGTGTTGGTGGAGTTGTGCCAGGAGATCAGTTAGTATTATGGGAGTTGATTTTTTATCCGTTGTGATCTTATTGGTGATTGCCGCTATTCCGGTATTCTTCTTTTGGCGATTGGTTTTTAGAAAAAACCAATCAAAAGCGAGAAAAAGAATAATAACGGTGTTGTTGACCGTTGTTACAATCCCCATACTCTATTTTTTGCTAATATTTGGTTGGGTTGAAACGGTTCAATATTATCCCAACCGTGATTTTGATGAGAACGCATGGAAGGCAGATTCAGACAGACGCTACGAATATACCCACGACCTTATCAAAAGAAAATTATTAATCGGTAAAACGCGGGCGCAGGTGGAATATGTTTTAGGTAAGAACAGCGATACAAGCCAAACAGAATTTTATTATTATATAGGTTTCCGACCGGAAATTACCGGCATTGATCCCAGTACGCTGATTATTAATTTGAGAAATGGGAAAGTCGATACGGTGATTGAGTATGATAAATAAAGGTGGAGTATTTATCGATTTTAAACGTGTTTTTCTGCGTTAGCGATAGAAGCGGATACCGGCCCGTGATTAAGGCCTGTGAAGTATGAGCGGATAGCGCGGCCCGCCTCTATCAGCGGGAATGCCCAAATACCTATTTACAACAAATTGATAATTCGCGAAGGGTAGCCACTAACGTGGCAAAAAACTTTCTTTATTTATATGCTACAAAGCGGTAGCCCCTCTGGGGCATTGATTTAGCAAGGGGGACAACGGGCTTTAAATACCAGGATGTTTAAGCTAAAGAGTTTGGTTTTAGCTCAAATTAAATTTCTTTAAATGGAAATTTATCTGAGTTTAAATTGCTGATTATCAAAGTAAAAAAAACATGAACGATGAACCATTATCCATGAACTAAAAAAACTTGCAGAAATATAAAATAAGTGATACATTTGCACCTCTTTTATAAGAAGTAATAATACAATGAAAAAAGATCTGCACCCTTCAAATTATAGATTAGTTGTTTTTAAAGATATGTCAAATGACTATTCTTTCATCACTAAATCATGCATCGACTCACGTGAATCAGTGAAGTGGGAAGATGGTAACGAATATCCATTGATCAAATTGGAAATTTCGCATACTTCACACCCTTTTTATACCGGTAAAATGAAGCTGGTTGATACTGCAGGGCGTATTGATAAATTCCGCACCCGTTACAACAAAAAATAATCACCTTGATTATTTAAAATATTGATGAATCTCTCCGCCCAAACGCGGAGGGATTTTTTTATTTTTGCGCCATGGCAATTATCCTTTTTGACGATAACGCACACCAAACTCTACGGCCTTTAACGTTTACCCGCCCGGTTGCCGATTTGCGTATCGGTATTTTAACCATTGCCGAAAAGTGGGCCAAATATTTAAATAGCGACTTTTCATGGCATACACAATCCTGGCTGCAGGGTAAATTCCCTGTAAATATTGAAGCAGAGAATATATTTATCAACGGTGCAGTTTGCCCGGATGAGGATATAGTTGAAGCCATTGGCCAATTACAGTATGGTGACGTGTTGAAATACGGCGATCAATTGATCGCTATCAAATTAAACCGGGATTTTGCTGCAAGCTTTGAACCTGGAGTTGCAACAGGCACCGTGGTTAACCTGAAACATACCCCTGTTGTTATTAAATACCCCGAGGATATTTTCAGGAACAATGATGCCGAACTGCGCAAAGATTTTAAACTGCTCACCAAAGGGCGCAGCAGCGCTAAAATAAGTTCAACCAATACGATCATTGGTAATGATTTTTTTGCTGAAGAAGGCGCCCTAGCCGAATGCTCTACCTTTAATACTACTAACGGCCCTATTTACCTTGCTGCAAATACCGAGGTTTGGGAAGGTACCCATATTCGGGGGGGCTTTGCTATTTGCGAACATTCGCAGGTAAAAATGGGGACAAAGATTTATGGCGCTACCACCGTTGGGCCATATTGCAGGGTGGGCGGCGAGTTGAATAACGCGGTGATATGGGGTTACTCCTCAAAAGGCCACGAAGGTTACCTGGGTAACGCGGTAGTTGGCGAATGGTGTAATATCGGCGCAGACTCGAATAACTCCAACCTGAAAAATAATTACGAAGAAGTAAAGCTGTGGGATTATACTACCCAGCGTTTCCGTAAAACAGGCTTACAGTTTTGCGGTCTGATCCTGGCCGATCATTCCAAATGCGCTATCAATACCATGTTTAATACCGGTACGGTAGTAGGGGTGAGCGCCAATATTTTCGGAGCGGGATTCCCAAGGAATTTTGTGCCTGATTTTTCATGGGGCGGCTCAGGGGGGTACGAGGTCTATTCTATCAAAAAAATGTTCGATACGGCCGAAAAGGTTTTTGCCCGCCGCGATCACCGAAATTTTGATGAGAACGAAAAGGAAATTTTGTGCAAGGTATTTGAACTGACGCAGGAGTTTCGAAGGTTTTGAAACCCGCGTTTGTAAAAAAATTTACGCCCGGGTTTGCGCCCACGTTGTAAATTGATATTGAAATAAAGAACACAACACAGGGGGCGCAAAATGTTGCGGCCCTACAGATAAACACAATCAACCAAACATTAAAATGAGAAAAAAAATTGTTGCCGGAAACTGGAAAATGAACCTGGATTATAACGAAGGTTTAAGCTTATTTTCAGAAGTGATCAATATGGTAAAGGATGAAATTACAGGAAATCAGCAGGCGGTGGTTTGCAGCCCGTTTATTCATCTGCACAGCCTTGTTCAACTGGCAAAAGGGTATGATAAAGTTTCGGTAGGCGCTCAAAACGCTCACCAGGCCGAATCTGGCGCTTATACCGGCGAGATTTCTGCAAAAATGATCAAATCTGTGGACGCTGAATATGTGATCCTTGGTCACTCAGAACGCCGCCAGTATTTTGGCGAAGACAACGCTTTGTTAGCCAAAAAAACCGATACTGCTTTAAAAAATGGTTTGAAACCAATCTTCTGCATCGGCGAAACGTTACAGGAGCGCGAAGCCAACCAGCATTTTGATATCATCAAAAGCCAATTGGTTGAAGGGGTTTTTCATTTGGATGAAGCACAATTTAGCTTATTAGTTATTGCTTACGAACCCGTTTGGGCTATCGGAACTGGCGTTACTGCTTCGTCTGACCAGGCGCAGGAGATCCATGCCTTTATCCGTAAAGAGATCGCTGCAAAATACGGACAGGAAGTTGCTGACGATACCACTATCCTATACGGTGGCAGTTGCAACCCTAAAAACGCTCCCGAATTATTTGCCTGTGCGGATATTGACGGTGGGTTAATCGGTGGCGCTTCGTTAAAATCGCGCGACTTTGTTGATATCGTAAAGGTTTTCAATTAAGATCCAATTTTAAATATGGGCATTCAGCGGACAAAACAAAGTTTTGGCAAACGGGCGGCAAAAATATTTTTGCCTGTTTTAATTGCGCTGAATGTACCATTGCTTTGTATCCAGGTTGATTCGCTGTTAAATCCCATCGATCTTTCAAAAGCAGGCAAATGGGCGATGTCCGGCTCGCAGGCTTTCGATTATTACATCGTGCCAGCGGTGCTGGTGGTCCTTTTTATCGTGCAATGGTTAATCCTTGTGCCGGTGTGGAACAGGTGGCTGTATAAATTTCGGCGGGTGCTGTTATCTTCATTGTTTATCAGCATCCTTATTTCAGTGCTGATTGCCGGATTGCTTGGGTATTGTACATGGTCAAACCAGTTGGGGCCAAGCATCAATCAATCTAATACAGATGAATTAGTTAATTTGATTTTGTTGATGAGTGGCTTTATTGTGACTTACTGCATTCTGAATGTTATTACGCTTTATTTTTTGGACAGATCGTACATCAGGAATTTAAAATCTCAAAAACTCCAGGCAATTTGATGATAGAACTTTTACTTTTTATTGATTCATCAGTCGAGAAAATCCGCGTTAGCTACATATAATGAAGAAGCTGTTAAAAGTTCTGTTGCCACCTTTTATAGGGTTTTGCCTTTATTTTATTGCGATAAGGTATAGTTCTCATTATTTTAACCTGAATATTGGCCAGATAGGTACCGGTAGCCTGGACGGTTTTATGGCCTACTACAGGTATGCACTCCCTTTATTATTTATTGTTGCTATTTTAACGCAGTTACTGATAGTTGTCCCAATCTGGAATAAAGTACTAACTAAGTCGGCATCAGCCAGGTTTTGGGCGATATTTTCCTTTGTTTTTGTTTGTTTTATGATGGCTGGCGCACTTAGTTATCCTATTTGGGATAAAGTTACTAGTGTCCATCATTTACTAAAAGTTTTTCTGTTTATGTCGGCCGTTCAACTTATTTATTGGTTGATCAATTTTGTTGCGCTGATCATCATTGAATAAAAACTTTGCTAAAATCTAACCTCATGAATTATTACGAATTACTGTTCACTACGATACCTGCCGAAGAATACCAGCAGGACCTGCTTATTAATGCTTTAGGCGAAATAGGGTTTGATACTTTTGAGGAAGTTGACTTTGGCTTTAAAGCGTATATCCCGACTGCTGATTTTGACCAGGAAAAACTGGACGAACAGGTGGCGATGTATAAAGACATGTTCTCCTTTAGTTATGAAATAACCCTAATCCCTCAAAAAAACTGGAACGAAGTATGGGAAAGCAACTTTGAACCGATAGCCATTGGTGATCGGATTTTTGTGCGGGCGACATTTCACCATCCGCGGCCCGAATTTCCTTATGAAATTGTGATTGATCCAAAGATGGCATTTGGTACCGGGCACCATCAAACCACGTCCATGATGCTGGAATGGATCCTTGAAACAGACTTTGCCGGTAAAAAAGTATTGGATATGGGATGTGGTACCGGGATTTTAGCCATTATGGCGGCTAAACTTGGCGCGGGGGAAATTACAGCAATTGATTATGACCCGGTTTGCTTTGATAGCACTATTGAAAACGCAAAATTTAACGGGGTGAATAATATCATAGCGCTTTGCGGATCAAAAGAAGTAATCCCTGACGAGCAATTTGATATTATCCTCGCCAATATCAACCGCAATATTTTACTCGACCAGATGGAGCGGTATGGAGAAGTATTAAAACCGGGCGGCGAAATATATTTCAGCGGGTTTTATGAAACGCCTGATCTTGATATTATTATAGCCGAAGCAGCAAAACACGGACTAAAATACATCAGTCATAAGACCAATAAAGATTGGGTAGCGGCGAAGTTTGTGAACTAATAATGAAATGGCCTGTTTTAAAAGAACGTAGGCAAAAGTAATGTGATATTCTGCCATAGTGAATCTTAGTGAATCCTTTGTGCCCCTTTTGGTTGATTTTACCGCAAAGAGCACAAAGAAAGCACTTAGGAGTGCACAAAGAACCAATGCTTCGATGATAACCAGCTACGATTAGTATAATGTTATACGCAAAACAGAGGCTTTAAGCAGCCAAATTTGTTTAATACCCCAGGGTAAAACGTTTTTTGATATAATGATTATTTTCAATCTCATCAACGATCGCTACGGCCATATCTTCAACCGAGATTTCGCATTTCCCTGCTGCATCAAAAACCGGCTCGTCAGTTCCGAGGCGGAACTTACCAGTACGTTCGCCTGGGTGCAGGTTAATTGCGGGGCTTAAAAATGTCCAGTCTAAATCATTTTCCTTGTACAAAGTGTTCAGGAAATCGCGGGCAGCGGTAGCTCCGGCTTTATATTCAGCCGGAAACTGAGGGCCGTCTACCAGTTGTGCGCCATTAATCCTGAGGCTACCTGCACCGCCAACAACCAATAAGCGTTTTACACCTGCTTTTTTTACAGCTTCCTGGATTGATTCAGAACCTTTTATAAAGTCGCTGTAAATCTCAGGATTGGTCCACCCCGGGTTGTAAGCACTGATCACCGCATCGCTGCCTTTAATCAGTTCGGCTAAATGCCCGGTGTTAAATATATCAGCTGGTTCCAGCGTTAAATTTTCATTTTTTACGGCGATTTTGTCAGCGTTGCGTACGATCGCGATTACATGGTGTCCACGGTTTAATAGTTCATTTAAAACCGGTGTTCCTACAAAGCCTGATGCTCCTATTAATACTACTTTCATGTTGGTTTTTTTTTGTAATTAAATATGTTACAGTTTGATTTAAATTTTTTTAGTCAAATTGACCGGTAAACTCAGCAAGGGTTTTAGTCACCAGCTTTTCGGTCAGGCTGTCTTCAACTTCTTTATACAAAGTATCCAGGTGTTGGTTTATTTGCCGTCCAACCGGGCAGGCGGGGTTGGGCAAGTTTTTGGCCTGTCCTAAAATAGATTGCCGTTTAACGGCCTGATAGATATCTGAAAGCCTGATCTGCGCTGCATCTTTGCCGAGTGCATAGCCGCCTGCAGCTCCTTCCTTGCTTATAATTAAACCGTTGTTGCGCAGATTACTCAGTTCTTTTCTAACCAAAGCGGCATTTGCATTTATGCTTGAAGCAATCAATTCAGAAGACAGCAATTCACCTTCCGCTTTGGTAAGTAGTGTCATGATATGAATTGCTATCGAAAATCTTCCGTTCATTTGTAATAAATAAAATTACAGATCAAATATAGCTTGTTTTTACTTGTTTCATTCGTTTTTTAATGATTTTTTAATTTATTACAGGATTATGATATATCCCAGGCGCAAATCATTTAAAATAATGCAAATGCCATCGAATAGCAAATTTAACCAGTTGGAAAAATATTAAAGTTTGTCGAGCATTAATTTCTAACCTATTTTATGAGCATTCTGATATTATTTCTACAAATATAAACTGTAATATCCAGGCCGGACAGCAGGATCAATACAGGGCCAATATAAATCGCAACAGGTTATTGGCCACAATATGTTTTGGAAAACACTGATTTGAACATAATTTTAGTGGGAACGCACGGATTATAAATAAAATACGCTTTTTATCATAGAAATAGGGTTTTGGATGTATCTTGTGGTTGTATTATAATACAAATTAAAAGAGGCTAATTACCTGTTAACAAAAAGATTGAATGATTACAAAAAAATATTATTCAAAATAGTTGATAATTAGGTATATATTAAATATAATTGTAACTTTATTAACCTATGGGAAACCTACACCCTTAGTTAGACAGACATGAAGACACTTGGAAAAAAAATTCGGTTATTACGTCATCAAAAGGGATGGAGCCAGGAAGATGTGGCAAAGCGGTTAGATATATCTATTCCGGCCTTTTCAAAAATTGAAACCGGTATTACGGACATCAATTTATCGAGACTTGAACAGATCTCGGCGTTGTTTGAAATGTCAGTAGTGCAATTACTAACTTTTAGTGATGCTGAACAGGACCAGAAAGTTATTAATGAACTGGAGGTTATTAACAAGAAGTTAATGGACCGCGAGACGGAAGTGATCGACCTGCAAAAGAAAGTTATTGAACTTTTTGAGGAATTGCGCCACAACCGCATTATCGCTTAATACTGCTTTATTGCGGCGATTAAAAGATACAGCGCATGGTTAAATGTTTTTTCCCGAAGGCAACTCCCATGGCCGCGTGCATAGCCAGCATTTTGTCATTAAAGTCGCCAACCCATGATAGTTCCAGTTCTGTGTATTTTTTCAATGGCAAAACATAATCGCCAAGGGTTATAAATAATGCCGATTCAATACCATGATTCTGGAATTTTTGTTTTGTGCCCATCACAATGGCCCTCATTCTTGTAACGGCAGTATATTTCATATACAAAAACTTAAGTTTCCCCAACAAATTCAGTTTTCCTTTTAAGGGTTTCAGCATTTGATTAGCGTCCGGTAAAATGATCAGGAAGGAGGCCGGCTCACCGTTTACATACGCAAACCAGATTAGGTTTTCGTCCATGAGTGGCTTCATTTTCTTGAAGCTTTCCAGGATGGTAGCGTAGGTTATCGGTACAAAGTTTTCAAAATCCCGCCAGGCATCGTTATAAATTTCCATAAAATCAGCCGCGAATTTGTCGATCTCTTTTGCTACCAGGTGCTTAAACTCGTAGCCCGGCTTTTTTGTCACCCATTTTGCTATTTTATAAAAACGCTC
>NZ_CAIWNH010000447.1 GCF_903913935.1 uncultured Mucilaginibacter sp. | reverse complement strand
TTGCTATCTGTCAACCTGCTTTATCCCCCGAGGCGCAGATTGGCTTATCATTACGCATACTTTGCGGCTTTGGCATCGACGAGATCGCAGAAGCATTTCTATCAAATAAAGAAACCATCAATAAACGGCTTTACCGTGCTAAGGAAAAATTAAGGGAAGAGAAGATAAAGATCGGGTTTCCGGGCCCTGCAGAAATTGAAGAACGGCTTGAAAACGTACTAACCACCGTTTACCTGCTTTTTAGCGAAGGCTATTATTCGGTAAGCCAAAACCAAACGCTCCGGCAGGATCTTTGCCTCGAAGCCATGCGTTTATGCAACATGCTAATCGAAAATAAAAGCACCTGTAAACCGCAGGTTTATGCTTTGCTTGCCCTGATGTGTTTTCATGCCTCAAGGTTTGAAGCAAGGTTAAATAAAAACGGAGAATTGGTTTTATATGATGACCAGGATCCCGGTTTATGGAATATGGAGCTATTGGGTAAAGGCGCTTATTATTTTAAATGTGCCTCGGTCGGCACAGAACTATCAACTTACCACCTGCAGGCGGGCATCGCCTGGTGGAATACCCAAAAAGCCGATACCCGCGAAAAATGGCAAAGTATTTTGCAGTTGTATAACAGGCTGCTCCAATTGGAGTATTCACCCATTGCCGCGCTTAACAGAACATATGCGCTTTCAAAAGCAAATGGAAAGGCCGAAGCAATTATAGAAGCGGAGAAACTTAAGCTTATTGATAACCAGTTTTACTTTGCCCTGCTTGGCGAACTTTATGCCGGTATTGACAATGAAAAAGCAAAACAAAATTTTGAAAAAGCTTTTTCATTGGCAAAAACACAGGCCGACAAACAGGCGATGCAAAATAAAATAAAGAAACTTTAATTTGTCGCCAGGGAGACTTTATTTTAGTGAGTTGCGGGTTCGTCTTCTTCGACGATTGATTTTGTTTGAGGGGTTGACACAATCTCACCGTTTTCATTTACATAAGCAAGCATGCTGTCAAGGTCGCCGCCCGTTGCATTTTTAAGCCGCTCTTCTTTGCGGTACGCTTTGTCCTCTTTCTTCTTGAGCCTTTTCTTTTCCAGCTCTTTTTTCATGAATGTTGATTTTGATTTAGCCATGTTGTTTTTATTAAGAGCCAGGAGTCAAGATTCAGGAATCAAGACAATAAGACGGGAGCGGCAAACAAGGAATGACGGATCATAAATTAACCTTCAGCATTCGATATTCGTCATTCGGAGTTCAAGATTTCTTCTGTTCGCGGCCCTCAGCCTGGATTCCTGGATTTTGACTCCTGATTCTGTATTCAATTATAAATAAAAAGCACCTGCCATTAAAAGGGCAAGTGCTCTTACGATAAAACTAAAATAAATTAGTTGATAACTTTTACATTTATTGCGTTCAGGCCTTTTTTGCCTTCTTCAACATCAAATTGTACTTTATCATTTTCACGGATGCTATCGATTAAGCCGGTAGAGTGAACGAAAATTTCGTTCCTGTTATCGTTCTGTGAAATGAATCCAAACCCTTTTTGGGTATTGAAAAACTTTACTGTTCCTTCTTTTTGCATTAAATTATTTATTAATAAGCTGACAAGGTAGTCATAAATAATGGTATAATTTACTTTTGATAAAAAAATTTAACAATTATTTATATTTATGAAAATAAAAAGAAATTTTTTTCATATTATTTTAAAAAAAGTTCAGCGTAGGTTTAATACCATGTAGGTTTAAATAAAAGTGCGCCTGGCTGCAATAAATAAATTATCAAGGTGTTTATATAGTAGTAGGAATGGTAAATGCCTGTTCGACAAGGTATAACAGGTTTACCATTTTTCAATAAAAAACACCTATCAGGAATAGGTTTTTTTACGGATAAAATCAACATCAATTCAATAATTTTACTTACCTTTAACAAATCCACTATTCCAATTTAAATTCTTAGACATTGCCTGGATAATAATGCGGTGATATTTAAGCATTAACCAGCATAGAATGAAAAAAGACTTTAAAAAGGAGTTAATCCCCGGCGGGGTTAATCGTTACTTAGCTTTCAGGGCTTCAAAAAACGCAGCATTCAATTTCGAAACTGCCTGCAACAAAAAAACAATTTACAATAAATTAAAATAATAATGGATTTAGCAGCAATAAAGGTCCAAACCATGACTTATGTGTATGATTTGATGAACGAGGCAAAAGAACATGGTTTTAAAGCCGACGATACCTGGGAAGTGAGCCTGGTATCGGAAACCGACAGGGTGCGAATCCAAAAAGACTATTATCCGGCCGTGGCAAGTAAAGCATTTTCGGACATTCTGCTACAGGTTTTTCAATCTGTAAAATCTGCCCTGAATTCGCCTTTAAGCAAAGATGAAGAACTGATGAACAGCCAGACTATTTTAAACAGCGAACTGAAATATATCATTGCCTTTAACCCAAAACGAGCCAGGCACTAATAACTCTCTGCGTATTCATTATAAAAAAAATGAATGGCTCCGCGCCAAATTCCAATTTGTACCCTAATTAATAAACTATAAAATAATGCCATTTTTAGACACTGTACTGCAACCACCATCGTATGGATGGATGGATGCCAAAGGCGACCTGGTTAAACCCAGTAACGGAAGGATCATACGGGAATTCTTCTCCAGACTTAATGTTTTTAAGTCCCGTAAAAACTGGCTTCCTTTTTTTAGCTGGCTTAAGGTGTTGTGTTTTATGCCTTTCTTTTTTCTTTTTGTATTTAAATTCATGAGTCCCTGGATGTTGCTCGCGGCCTTTGCTTACAGCATGATCATAATGGGTACGCATGGCACAGTTTGGCATCACCGGTATTGTACGCATGGGGCTTATAAATTCAAAAATAATTTCTGGCGGTTTTTTACGCAGAACCTTACGATCAATGTGATCCCTGAAGAAATTTATGTCGTATCGCACCATGTGCACCATGCAAAATCCGATACGCCAGGCGATCCATATAACGCATACGGTGGCTTTTTATATTGTTTTTTGGCGGATGTAAACCACCAACCTATAGCAAAGAACCTTACCGAAGCGGAATACAACCGCGTAAAATTATTAATGAAACATACCGGGGTAACAGGTAATACCTATGCGCAATATCAAAAATGGGGGTCTTATGTTAACCCCAACCGCGCGATTTTATCATGGGTGCTCAACTGGTCGTTTTGGTACCTTGCATTTTATCTGATGGGCGGCAACGCTTTAGCATGTACGTTATTTGGCGCCGCAGGCTTTTGGGCTATTGGTGTACGTACATTTAATTATGAAGGACATGGCAAAGGTAAGGACAAACAACGCGATGGTATAGATTTTAACAGGAATGACATGTCTGTAAACCAGATATGGCCGGGTTTTGT
Source organism: uncultured Mucilaginibacter sp. (assembly GCF_903913935.1). Lineage (GTDB taxonomy): Bacteria > Bacteroidota > Bacteroidia > Sphingobacteriales > Sphingobacteriaceae > Mucilaginibacter. The sequence continues at coordinate 1,162 of NZ_CAIWNH010000447.1, read as the reverse complement.
AGCCGGAGAATGGCATAATAACCATCACCTGTTCCCGCGCAGCGCACGCAGTGGCTTTATGCCTCACCAGGTAGATATGGCCTGGTATTATATCCGTTTGATGAACCGTCTTGGCGCTATCAGCAGTTATAAGGATTCAAAAAAACAATTTTACGCCAAATACCATCAACCTTACCTGGAGCAGAAAACGACGGGTACTATTCCTGTTGAAAGCGGTGAAAAGTTGATTACAGAAGCAATATGATTTGTATGGTTCAGCTTCTTAAATAAGAAGCGCCATTAATGTCGACTATGCCGGCGCTGGTAAATTCCAAACCATCGCTGGCATAGACGGCAATTAAACGGGCCACCTCTTCGGGTTTTGCCACCCTGCCAAACGGACTTTGCCTTTTTATAGCAACACCCTGCTCGCCGCTTAATGCACTTGCCGCCATTTCTGTTTCCACAAAACCAGGCGCTATAATATGTACGCTGATGCCACTGGGCGCCAAAGCAATTGCAAGCGATTGGCTCATCGCATTTAAGCCGGCTTTACTGGCGCCATAGCCCGGGTGATCCGGTTCGCCTCTGAAAGCTCCTCTCGAGGATATGTTAATAATCTTCCCATATTTGTGCCTGGCCATCAGCTTTGCTGCAAAAAAACACATGTTGGCCGGCCCGGTTAGGTTCGCTTTTATGGTTTCTTCCCAGTTTTTCTGCCAGTTTTCAAAATCCGTTTCCAGTATCTTGTGTTCAAGAAATACGCCTGCATTATTTACCATTACATCCAGCTTACCAAAACGTTCGGAATACCATTTGAAAAAGTTTTGTATGGCATCCTGGTCGCTCACATCAAGTTGATAAATTTGATGCCCTTCCCCGGCTAACTCCCTTAAAGTTTGCCCGGCGGTCTGCGCGTCAGAACGGTAAGTGAGTATGACGTTACCGCCCGATGCTGCAAACAGCTCCGCTGCAGCCCTGCCAATACCACGAGTGCCCCCGGTAATAACAATATTTTTACCTGAAAAATCAAAAGTCATTTTTAAAAGTACAGTTTATCCTATAAAATAAAATAATTTATCGTCAAAAATGAATAAGTCTTCCCACGTAAATACTTCGTTATTTACACAGATTGGCAATAAACCACCAATTATTAAAGCAAAAATATTTATAAAATATTTTT
>NZ_CAIWNH010000446.1 GCF_903913935.1 uncultured Mucilaginibacter sp. | reverse complement strand
GTAAAACAGCGGAGCGGGCAATCGAAAGATGGCCCGCTCTGCTGTTTTGTTATAAACCTACCGGTAATTTGATTTTTTGACCAGCGACTGAATATCGAGGATCCTTATCTTCCGGCCTTCTGTACTAAGGATGCCTTCATCTTTAAATTCTTTTAACAGGCGGATCACGTTTTCCTGCGCTATGCCGGCCATATTGGCCAGGTCGGCGCGCGAAATATTCAAATCGGTATCTTTTTTCTCCGCATTCACATCCTTAAACTTTTCGCGCAATACGATCAGGGCAATGGCAAGCCTTTCAGTGGCAGTCCGCTGCGCGAATACGGATATACTATTGGTGAGCACAGTAAACTCGTGGCTTAGCGCTTTCAGCAAACGGTGAGTAAAATTAGGTGAACGGTTCAATACCTCCATGAAATCTTCCGCAGGTATAAAACTAAGCAGAGAAGTTTCAAGGGCCGCCGCCGAGTCAGGATAGCGCTCACCCGACAATACCGCATGGTAACCTATCAGTTCCCCTTCGTTAGCCACATAAATGATCTGTTCCTTGCCGCCACGGTCCGTTTTGTATTTTTTTACTTTTCCTTTTTTTACGATAAAAATCCCCGCAGGTACGGTGCCTTCCCTGAAGATTACTTCGCCTTTATGATATTCCTGGTCGCTTTGGTGGCTCACCAGGTACTTAAAGTCCTCGTCCGACAGCACATTCAGCATAGATTGTGTTGTAAAGTTCCATCGTTCGATCGGGAATATTCCTGATAAGCTCATATGCAAAGATATACATAATTAAAAGCTGATAAATATCAGTTTTTGCGCTGATGTGATACCATGCCAAAGGGCCTGAAAAGGTGGTAAATTTGCAGGTGACCAAAATTTACCCATATGCTGATTTCCCGCCGCGGCCGGATGAGCAGTTAAACAGGAAACTTACCCTGGTATCTGACGGGAATGATAACAACGCTGCGCTTTTTCAAAACGATGCCGCGTTCGACTGGATGTACCCGGAACATTTTCAATTAATATCACTTAAACAGTGGACACCCATAGCCATTGCCCGCAAAGCCGCCGAATTTTTAGCCGAACCAGGTGCACGGGTTTTGGATATTGGCAGCGGGATTGGTAAGTTTTGCCTTACTGCGGGTTACCATTATCCCGAAACTTCTTTCCATGGGGTGGAACAAAGAGCGGAGCTGGTTTATTTTGCCGAAGAGGCAAGGCAATATACCGGGTTGGACAATGTGAGTTTTATCAATGCAAATATTACCCAGCTGGATTTCAACCAGTTTGATCATTTTTATTTTTATAACTCATTTTATGAAAATATCGATCCCGAAAACAGCATCGACGATACCATAGCCACCTCTTTTAGTTTGTACAGCTATTATACACAGTATCTTTATAAGAAATTAGCTGAAAAATCATCAGGAACGCGCCTGATCACTTTCCATTGTTTTGATGATGTAATACCCCTTGATTACTGCCTGGTCAATACTTCCTGCGATACTTTGCTGAGAATGTGGATTAAACGATAAAGAAATGAAGACGATATTCCGACCAAAACTAATTGATACCCTTAAAAATTATAGCAAAGCGCAATTTTACAAAGATGCCATAGCCGGCATGATCGTAGGCATTGTGGCCCTGCCATTGGCGATAGCGTTTGCTATTGCCTCAGGTGTATCGCCTGAAAAAGGACTTTTCACGGCCATTATCGGCGGTTTTATTGTATCGGCGCTGGGCGGCAGCCGCGTGCAGATTGGCGGGCCAACCGGGGCATTTATTGTAGTGGTTTACGGTATTGTTGAGAAATTTGGGGTAAACGGCCTGGTTATCGCGACATTTATTGCCGGTATTTTGCTCATTATTATGGGCCTGGCGAGGTTGGGGAATGTGATTAAATTTATTCCATACCCTTTGATCGTCGGCTTTACCACCGGAATTGCCGTAATCATCTTCTCCTCTCAAATCAAAGATTTTTTCGGTTTAAAGATGGCCAATGTGCCTGCTGATTTCATCAGCAAATGGCTGGCTTACGGGCAGCATTTTAACATGGTTAATTATTACTCATTCGGCATTGGCGCGTTAACCCTGCTTATTATTTATTTATGGCCCAGGGTTACCCATAAGGTGCCGGGCTCACTGATCGCTATTATTGTAACTACCCTTGCTGTTTATTTCTTGCATTTGCACGTCGAAACTATCGGCAGCCGCTTTGGGGCGATATCCTCATCATTACCTTCGCCGGTAATCCCTACGGTTAGCTTTGCCACATTTCAACAGCTAATCCGGCCGGCATTTACTATTGCCATGCTGGGCAGTATCGAGTCCTTGTTATCCGCGGTAGTTTCCGATGGCATGATCGGCGGCAACCACCGTTCCAATACTGAATTAATTGCCCAGGGCTTCGCCAATATCTGCTCCTCTATCTTTGGGGGCATCCCGGCAACCGGAGCCATCGCACGTACCGCTACCAACATTAAAAACGGAGGCCGTACACCGGTTGCGGGCATCATCCACGCCATAACACTGCTGTTGATCCTATTGTTTATCGGTAAGCTGGCTGCCCTGATTCCTATGGCTACCCTGGCTGGCATACTGGTGATTGTTGCCTGGAATATGAGCGAAGCCAAAAGCTTTATGTTTGTTTTAAAAGGATCAAAAAGCGACGCGGCGGTTTTGCTTACCACTTTTATACTTACCGTTTTTATCGACCTTACGGTTGCTATTGAACTGGGAATGATCCTGGCGGCTTTCCTGTTTATGCGCAAAATGACGAAGGCCAGTTCGGTTGAACATGCCGATCTGTCGTCCGAAGATAGCGCCGACGAACTTTCCGTGCCAGACGGGTTGCCTGAAGGCGTTGATGTGTTTGAAATAAACGGCCCTATGTTTTTTGGCGCCGCTTACAAATTTAAGGACACCATGCGGGTGATTGAATATCCCGCGCCCGTGCTCATCATCCGGATGCGCCATGTTCCGGTAATCGATGCGACTGGCATCCGCGTATTAAGGGAAGTGCACGAAGAAATAAAAAAGCGCGGGAGCAAACTCATTTTATCAGAGGTAACCAGCGAACAGGTGATGACTGAGTTGCGAAAAGCACGCCTCGTATTCCACATCGGCAAAGCCAATGTTACCGATACTCTAGAAAAGGCAGTCACCAGGACAAATGAAATTTTGGAGGATAGAAAACTGCATAAAGGAAACAGGTGAAACTTAGTTTGATTTTATCCCATACATATCCTTGTCATAAAATACCCTTTAACTTTAAAATGTCATACAACCACCCGGTTAATGCCTTGGCCTATATCCTATATTTGGCCTGACCAATCAATTAAACAATGAAAGCAGTAAATATCACCCTTGCTTTTAACAACCAGGCGGAAGCAGCCTTTAACTTTTACAGATCCGTATTTGGCGGAGAATTTATTCATGTGCAGCGCCTGAAGGATATGCCCAGCCCAAATCCAATGTCCGCTGAAGAAGGCGAAAAGATTCTCCATATTGCTTTGCCAATTGGTGGCGCCGTGTTGGCCGGGATGGATATACCGCAGGGGAGGCCTGAAGCGATTGCCGGAACAAATTTTATGGTGACACTGGATACCAGCAGCGAAGAAGAAACGCAGCAATTATTTGAGGGCCTGTCTGAAGGCGGATTTGTGATGATGCCGCTCGACCACCAGTTTTGGGGTGCCTATTTTGCCATGTTTACTGATAAATTCGGTATACAATGGATGCTGAGCTATGTAGCGGATAAATAAATCACCTTTTTGTACAAGCAGGCAAACAGATGATTGTCCGCTTGTAGTTTTTATCCAATGTTTTAAAACGTTTTTAAATCAATACTGCCTGCGTATAATTTTGATGCTGGCAAATATCGAACAGCCGGTAATGATCAGCACTTTATTGGGGTTGATTTTCTGAACGCCAGCCTGCCGGTTATCTTCATAGGTTGCCATGATGAGCGTTTGATCAGTCTCAACCCGCCAGTCTTCCGGAACAATGATGATCGTTTCTCCGAAGGTTTCAGATATATCCAAAACAGCCAGACCCTGTATATCGGCACTGGTAAAATCCAATTCGGTTTTGCCAAAAACGTTATTTATTTTACCCCCTTTGAAGTCTTTGGAGATAATGATTTTTTTTACCTCACCGAATAGCGTATTTGAGTCGATACAATCAGTTGGGTTGGCGAAGAATGATGATGCTGTGTTTGTCATGGTCATTAATTTTCATCAATATTATGCAGCATTGGCGGGCAAAAAAAGCCCGGTACTGCCAGGTGTTCAAAATTGTCGGTAAAAGATAGTGTTATATCGGTAAACATATTTGCAAGCTGTCGGCCATTTTTGTTCGTAGTAATACAAGCCGCCATATTCTATTCGGGTTTGTTTCAAAACCCAACCTCTTTTCCACATTCCTTTGAAGGTATGCTACAATCCTAAATATTTATATACCTTTAAATTTAAGTTTTTTTAATGAGATCAGTTTTTAGGTTATTCATCTTTTTGACAGGAATATGCACGCTAAGCCAGGCGTATGCCGTCGCTTCTGAAGATAGCCTGCTAAACCGCCTTGATGCGGTGCTTGCTCATAAAGAGGATTTTGTAAATCAGAAACTCCGCAGAATCAATGCGATTAAGCAGGAATTAAACGCCGTTGCTGATCGTAGTGGTAAATACCAGGTATACCAAAAACTTTTTGATGAATACAAGGCCTTCAGTTATGATTCGGCGTATAGTTACTCAAAAAAGCTGATGACCACAGCAATGCAATTAAAGGATCCCTTAAAAATTGCAAGAGCCAAAATGGACCTTGGGTTCACTTTTATTTCTTCCGGAATGTTTAAGGAAACCTTAGAAACACTTAACCAGATCAACGTCTCCTTATTTCCGGATAGCAGTAAGATCCAATATTACTTCCTGAAGGCCAGGAGCTACTTCGATCTGTCCGATTTCGACCGGAACGCTGATTATACATCAATTTATAACCCGATTGGCATAAAATGTATTGACAGTGCCCTGGCGCTATGCAGGCCAGGCAGCTATTATTATTTGGAGCTGAAAGGACTAAAGGAACTACGCAATACAGAGGATGACGCCGGGTTGAAAACTTATGTAGCGTTATTAAAATTCCACCATTTATCACCGCATGATTTTGCGGTTAACGCTTGTTGCCTGAGCTATATTTACGAGGTAAAAGGCCGGCACGAAAAGTCGCTGGAACTGTTGATTGAAGCTGCGATATCTGATATCCAGTCGGCTACTAAGGAAACCGTTGCCATTTATAACCTGGCAGATATTTTGTACAAAAACGGTGATATCGACCATTCATACGTTTACATTAAACAGGCAATGGACGATGCCACTTTTTATGGGGCATTACAACGGCAGGTTAAGATCAGCAGTATCCTGCCCATCATCGAAGCCCAATGGATCAGCCAGATAGAGCATCAAAAAAAGTTGCTTTATACCTACTCTTTTATTATCACGCTGCTGGTAATATTTGTACTTGTATTTGCCTGGATCATTTTTAAACAATTAAAAAAATTGCGGATTGCTGACGAAGTGATCAAGGCTGCCAACATCACCCTGCAGGAAAATAACCGCGCACTGGAAGAACTGAACCGGAATTTAAGCACGGCGAATAAAATCAAGAATGAATATATCGGGTATTACTTTAACATCAACTCCATTTATATAGAAAAGCTGGAAAGTTTTCAAAAATCAATCGATAAAAAGTTGAGTAGCAAACGCTATGATGATGCACTTTCAGCTGTTAAAAACCTTAATCTCGAAAATGAGCGGCTGCAGCTTTTCCATACCTTCGATAAGGTGTTCCTGCGCTTATTCCCCGATTTTATAAATAAATTTAATGCCCTGTTCAAAAAGGAAGAAATTATCCCTGTACCGGAAGGGCAATTGCTCACCACTGAGCACCGGATCTTCGCTTTGATCAGGATGGGCATCCATGATAACGACCGCATTGCGAAACTCCTCGGGTACTCCGTGAACACTATTTACTCCTATAAAAATCGTATCAAGAACAAATCATTTATTCCGAATGACGAGTTTGAGGACCGGATTATGGAAATTGAGTCGGTTTAGCCCCTTTCTCCGAAAATCTTAAATCTATATTGACCATAGTATGGTTGTCTTGTAATTATCTCATTGTGAGTATATTGTAATTATTTTCTTTCCATTATTTTCTATATTGACTTAGTGAACTATTGCCGTTGATCTCTCAGGTCTCTTTCTTTGATTCGGATTTAGCCAGATAAGCCGGGTCCAATTAAACCAATATTAAACTCAATATTAAATGAAAAAAGTTTACTTATTTAAGTATGGCCTGACCATACTGTTGTTAATTTGTGCATTTTCTGTATTTGCCCAAAAAAGTACTTTTGCCGGCAAGGTGGTTGATGAAACCGCCCAACCTTTACCGGGCGCAACGGTTCGTGTTAAGGGTACCGACAAATCAACAACCACGGATCTAAACGGAAAGTTTACACTGCCGGGCAGCGACCAGTCGGCAATTGTTGTAACGATTACCTATATCGGTTATGACACTATGGAAAAGGTAATGACCGCGAATGAGCCGGTGACTATCCAACTGATCCCGAACCAAAAGGCATTATCTGAAGTAGTGGTTGTTGGTTACGGCACGGTTAAGAAAACCGACCTTACCGGTTCTGTTTCAAACCTTGGGAGTAAAGATTTAAACCCGGGAGCAGTTACCAGCCCATTACAGGAACTGGAAGGCAAAGCTGCCGGTGTTAATATTAACCAGGTAGGCAGCGAACCGGGCGTTGCGCCAAGTATCCGCATCAGGGGCTTTACTTCACTCCAGGGCGGTAACGATCCGCTCGTTGTGGTTGACGGTATTCAAGGTAATATGGACCTGTTACAACAGGTACCACCAAGCGAAATTGCCTCTGTTGACATCTTAAAAGACGCATCAGCAACTGCAATTTATGGTTCACGCGGTGCGCCGGGTGTAATTATCATTACCACAAAAAAAACCAGCGCAGGAAAAACAAGTGTTGAATACAACGAAAATACTTCGCTGGATGTAATTTCAAAAAAATTACAATTGTTAAATGCCGCATCGTGGACACAGGAAGCTAACGCCTTAGGCGTTGACGCGTCAGCAAATCATGGATCTAATACAGATTGGTACGATTTGCTTACTCAAAATGGTGTTACCGAAAACCATAGCCTGTCATTTGGAGGAGGCTCCAATGAGTTTAATTACCGTGCTTCGCTAACGGCTATCAACGAAACAGGCTTGGTAATTGGTACTGGGTATAAAAATTATATCGGCAGAGTTACGGCGACCCAGAAAGCATTGGACGATAAACTAACCCTTACCATGAACATCAACAGTGGTATTAATGAAGCTGTTTATGAACCCAATGGTGTTGGTAATGCAGCATTTCACTCAAACCTGATCAGCCAGGCTTATATCGCCCGGCCAACCGACCCTGTATTTGATACCGACGGCAGTTATTATCGAGACCCGAACGTATTTCAATACACCAACCCTTACGCGGTAGCCAAAACCGTGAAAAATGATGTGAACTCAAATGAACTCTTCGGCAGTTTAAGGGCCGACCTGGATATCTATAAGGGTTTATCAGCGGGATGGTTTGGCAGCTGGAGAAAAGTTGACGGGAATACCGGCTTTTATGAGCCATCATCGTCGACTATCCAATACGCGATAGACAACAACGGCGTAGGTAATATCAACAACTGGCATAACGACGAAAAATTAATGGATATTAATTTGAGTTATAAACATGATTTTGATAAAAAGAATCACTTTGACGCCACATTGGTATATGAGTGGCAGGCACAAACCTATAATGGTGATTTTGCCCAGGGCAGGGGTTTTGTAAACGACCTTGCTTCATACAACGCCCTTCAATTAGGCGATATTTCAAAAGTACTGCAGGGCGATATTTCATCGTATAAAAATGACAGGAGACTGGTATCCTTTTTAGGAAGGGTAAATTATAGTTTTGACAGTAAATACTTGTTAACTGCAAGTATCAGGCGCGATGGTTCAACCGTATTTGGGGTGAACAACAAATGGGGAAATTTCCCATCAGCGGCTTTTGCATGGCGCATAACTCAGGAAGATTTCATGAAGGATCAGCACCTATTCAGTAACCTGAAATTGCGTGTGGGTTACGGTATTACTGGTAATCAGCAGGGAATCGGACCGCAAAACTCCATCGCTTTGGTAGGGCAGGCCGGTACCGTATTTTTTGGTGGCCAAACTATCCCTAACTATGCGGCTACCCAAAATGCTAACCCTAATTTAAAGTGGGAAACCAAAAAACAGGCAAATGCCGGTTTAGATTTCTCGATGTTTAATGACAGGCTGAACGGTACCGTAGATGTTTATACCTCTAATACCGACAACCTGTTGTTTAACTATACCGTGCCTTTAGAGGGGCCGTTTTTAACTACAAATATCCTGGCAAATGTGGGCAGCCTGCAGAACCGCGGGCTTGAGCTTACACTGAGCTACAGGGTTATTCAATCAAAAAACACCACCTTAACCCTGGCAGGCAATGCTTCATTTATGTCGAACAAGGTTTTGAGCCTTGGCGGCAATATCGAAGGATATAATATCCCGACAAATTATGTTGGTTTATCCACCCCTAATTCATACCTGGTAGTTGGCAAGCCGATTGGAACATTCCTGATCCTAAAACATAGCGGAGTAAATGCACAAGGCGTTGAAACTGTTGTGGGCGAAGATGCGAGCGGCAACGTTGACCAGGCCCCGCAAAGCAAATACCGCGTGGACGAAGGACAGGCGCTTCCTAAATATGAATTTGGATTTACACCGAGTTTTACCTACAAAAACTTTGATGTATCTATGGTTTGGAGCGGTGCCGGTGGCAATAAAATTTATAACGGCATCAGCCAGGACTTTAGCATGCTTGAAAACATAGGCAAGCAAAATTTACTGACCAGTGCTATGGCTACGGGTATTCATTCGTCGCCATTTGGTTCTGATGAATGGCTGGAAGATGGCTCTTATATAAGGTTTCAAAACCTAATGTTCGGTTATAAAGTTAACTTAACTAATGTAAAGTTTATCAGTGCTTTACGTATATCCCTAACCGGTCAAAACCTGGCTATTATTACCAAATATAAAGGGCTGGACCCGCAACTTAATACAAGTGACCTTGGCGCCGGCTATGACTATGGCGTTTATCCGCGTACCAGGACCTTTTCGGTTGGCTTAAATGTTATTTTAAAATAATCAGATCATGAAAAAAATATTATTAAGTATTCTAATAATTGGCCTCGCTGCACAAAGCTGCACCAAGGTTAATGAAAATGTGTACGACAAGTATGCGGCCGCGCAGTTTTATTCGACGCCAGCGGGTGCCGATGATGCGCTGGCCAATGTGTACGCAAAAATTACGGGGACATGGGGCAGCAACTACGCGGGTCGCGATAACTGCTGGTACGATTTGAACAGCTTCTCGGCAGATGAGCAGGTGATCCCGCACCGCAACACCGGCGACTGGCAGCTTGACTTTGCACAACTGTACACCCGTACCGAATTACCAAGTTTAGGCATCATTAACAATACCTGGAACTGGGCCTATTCATGTATTTACAGTGCGAACCTGGCGGTATCTGAATTAACAACCGCTAAAGCTGATCCATCTAAAATTGCTGAAGCCAAGGTGATGCGTGCATGGTTGTATTACCTGCTGATTGATGATTTTGGCGATGTGCCGTTTTACACCGATAATAATACGGACATTTCGAAGATCGCGCAGGAAAAAAGAGCAACCATTTACAGCTTCATCGTATCTGAACTTAAAGCAAACGTCGACCTGCTTTCTGAAACCAGAGGCGGTACTTATTATGGCCGTTTCACCAAATGGGCAGGTTACATGGTATTGGCCAAGGTGTATTTAAACGCCCAGATTTATACTGGCACACCGCAATGGGCCGCCTGTTTAGATGCTTGCAGCAAAATAGCTTCGGGTAATTTTACACTGCATCCTGCAACCGCCAATACAGCCGCGCCGCTGGGCAACACTTATTACGAGCTTTTTGGTAATGTTTGCCCTAACGATGAAACCATATTCGCATTGTATATTACTCAAAATGTGATCAGCGGAAATATTTACACCATCAGGAGTTTAAACAGTGCCAACGGTACTGCGCTGATCGGCTTTAATGGCTGGAACGGTACGATCATCCCTGGTGATTTTTATGATAAATATGATGCAGGCGATATCCGCAGGAAACAATTCCTGGTTGGCGCGCAGGCAGGCGGTGTTACTTACACTGAAACCGTATCATCACTTATTGACCCCGGTGCAGGGCCAAATGAAGGCATCAGGGATGTTAAATTCTTCCCGGTACCTCCGGCAGATGCCAGCGGCGAATCAAACGACTTTCCGGTTTACAGGTACGCCGATGTATTGTTAATGCAGGCTGAATGTAATGTTCGTTTAGGAAACACAACAGCGGCAACGCCATTCCTGAACCAGGTGAGGCAAAGGGCAGGCTTAGGCGATATCGCTGCGCCAACCCTTCAGAATGTTTATGACGAAAGAGGGTTTGAGTTAAATATGGAGGGCCACCGCAGGCAGGATATGATCCGTTTCGGAACATATCTGCTTCCACACGGCGCAGCGCCGAATATTGTACCGGCAGGAGCCGCTTACCAGCAGTTATACCCGATACCAACAGCGGCGTTGAATGCAAACACTACATTAAAACAGAATCCGGGTTATCCTAACTAATCATCATTATGAAAAAATTAATCAAATTAACTTTAATAGCAATTGCTTTTACCGGCGTTGCTTGTCATAAGGAGGCTGCATTAACTACCCTGGCACCTGTTTCGTTTAGTGGCGCTTTAACCACTTCAACTAACCAGGTAATACTTACAGCGGCTACTGATACTACTACAGCATTGTTAACTTTAAAGTGGCCGGCGGTAGTGTATCCTTATAAGGCAAAAGTAACCTATACCTTGCAGGCAGACTTGCCGGCAGATACTGTTGGTGCCACCGGTTGGGCTAATGCCACACAGATAACGATAGGGCAGGACATTTTGAACAAATCGTTTAAAGAAAGCGATCTTAACGCATTAGCCCTTGCCGTAGGTATTGGCGCTAATGACACCGCTAAAATGGTGTTCAGGGTGCAGGCTTACCAGGACCGCAGCACTTTTTCAAAAGGCATAACCGTAACGGTAAGCCCGTGGAAACCCGTGGTTGCCTATTCACATGGCTGGCCGGTACTTTGGGTGCCAGGTGATTACCAGGGATGGTCGCCTTCAACTGCACCAACTGTTGCAGCAGAAGTTGCTAATATTTACGAAGGCTATATTTATGAAAAAGCAGGCGGCACCTTCCAGTTTAAGTTTACCAGTGCGCAAGACTGGAACCATATTAATTATGGCGATGCAGGCAGTGGTACACTTACCACAGATGGTGCAGCAGCAGGTATGACCTTACCAGGCGCGGGCTATTATGAACTGGTTTGTAACCCAGCAACATTAACCTGGAACTACACACTTACCACATGGGGTATCATCGGTGATGCAACCCCCGGCGGCTGGGGCGGCGATACGCAAATGACGTTCGATCCCGTTAAACAGGTTTGGACAGTTACCTGCAACATGTTAACCAATGCCTCATTTAAATTCAGGGCTAATGGTGCATGGAGTATTGATTTTGGTATTGATGCAGCCGGTCATCTTGAGTATGCGGATAATCCTGCTTACCCATATAATGGTTCGCTTAATAACCTGACGGTACCATCAAGCGGCAATTATACCATTACTTTAGATCTTCGCGATCCGAATAACTACAATTTTACATTAAAGAAAAACTAACATTTGTAAGGCAGTGCTTCAGGCACTGCCTTACTTTTTTATAAGCTAAAATCACAAAATTTAATTCTGTAAAAGATGATCATTTTAACGTAAATTTCATGCTGTTTTCAGTTGATCAAAACGACTTTGTTTTAATGCACAGCCGACTCACCAGGGCCATTTATACATCTTTTAGCACAGAAAAATTTTAAAAAGATCCATGAAATTTAATAAGATCACCCTTACGCTTGCCTTTATTTTCACTATCACTCACCTGGTAGCACAATCGCCGGTTTTAACAACCGGCAATGTAGAGACCGTTACTATTGGTGAGCAGGAAATTACTTTTAAAACCACCAATGCCTTCGGGATGGTAACTGTTTACAGTCCATCCATTATCCGCATCCGGCTGGATAAGAATCCCCTTAAAGGCGATTTTTCCTATGCCGTAGTTGGCAAATCTCAAAAAACGAAAACAACGATAACACAGGATAACGCAGAAATTACGCTGGTAACTGATTCAGTTAAAGCAATAATTCACAAACAGCCTTATTCCATAACATTTTATACCCCCGACGGTAAAATAATTAATGAAGAAGAGCAGGGATTGACCACCTCCTGGGTTGGAAATGCAGTTACCTCCTATAAGAAATTGCAGGATGACGAACACTTTGTAGGACTTGGGGAAAAAACCGGTAACCTTGACCGGAAAGGAAACGGGTATACCAACTGGAACGAGGATAACTACGCTTATAGCATTACCCAGGACCCTTTGTACTCAACCATCCCGTTTTATATCGGTATACATCATCATTTAAATTATGGGATATTCCTGGACAATACCTATCAAAGCGATTTTAATTTCGGCGCCAGCAATAACCGGTTCTCCTCATTCGGCGCACGCGGCGGCGAAATGAATTATTATTTTATCTACCACAAAAGCGTTGCAGATATTATTACTTCTTATACCTGGCTTACCGGGCGTATGCCGATGCCGCCGCTTTGGGCGCTTGGCTACCAGCAAAACAGGTACACTTATTACCCGGAGGCGGAAGTGTTGCGCATAGCGCGTACGTTGCGCGAAAAAAAGATCCCTGCGGATGGCATTACACTGGACATCCATTATATGGACCGTTTCCAGTTGTTTACCTGGAATAAAACGCAGTTTCCCAACCCGGTTTTGATGAATGATACGCTGAAAAACCTGGGTTTTAAAACGACGGTTATTGTTGACCCGGGAATTAAAGTAGCGCCAGGCGCTCCCGCTTATGAAAGTGGTTTAAAGGAAAATGTTTACATCAAATACCCTGACGGTCAGAATTATACCGGGCAGGTATGGCCCGGCTGGTGTAATTTCACCGATTTTACCAGCGAAAAAGGCCGTGCTTGGTGGCGTAAACAGGTGAAATTCTTTGCTGAATCAGGCGTAAGCGGAATATGGAATGATATGAACGAAATATCTACCTGGGGCCAAAAAATGCCTGATAACGTGTTGTTTGATTACGACGGCAAAAAAACCACGCACCTTGAAGCACATAATGTTTACGGGCTGGAAATGGCCCGCTCAAGTTACGAAGGGGCACTGGAACAGTTTAAGGAAAGGCCATTTATATTAACCCGTTCAGGATATGCCGGCCTGCAGCGATACACCGCTATCTGGACGGGGGATAACCGCGCGGAAGAGGACCACATGCTGCAGGGCATAAGGATATTAAACAGCCTTGGATTAAGCGGCGTGTCTTTTACAGGCATGGATGTAGGCGGTTTCAGCGGTAATGAATCTATTCCATTGTACACCCGCTGGATAGAGCTGGGGGCTTTTACGCCATATTTCAGGAACCACACTACTTTAAATACCAAATCAGCTGAGCCATGGACTTTTGGCGAAGATGCCCTGGTGATCGCGCGTAACTACATCAGCCTGCGGTACCAGCTGATGCCTTACCTGTATTCAACTTTTTATGGATCGACCCAAAACGGTTTGCCAGTGATGCGCTCACTGGCAATGGATTATACTTTCGATCCGAATGTATTGTCGCCTGAATTCCAGAACCAGTACCAATTTGGCCGTGCCTTTATGGTTGCCCCGTTTGAGAGCTCAAAGGAATATGGCAAGATCTATTTTCCCGAAGGTACCTGGTACGATTTGTATAATGACTCGGTTCAGGCAGGCCAACAGGCAAAGGTTGTCCCTTTAAGTTTAAATAAGTTGCCCGTGTATGTTAAAGGCGGCAGCATTATTCCGATGCAATCTTTGGTGCAAACTACCGCGGTAAAGCCGACAGATACCTTATCAGTACATATTTACAATGGCACTGCCAACAGCTTTGTTTATTACGAGGATGATGGCAAAAGTTTTGCATACAAAACCGGTGCCTTTTATAAACGCACGATCATGTTTAACCCCTCGGCCAGGAGTATAACCTTCAACGAAGCCGAAGGCAGTTATCCGTCTCAATTTAAATATATGAAACTTGTATTACACGGCTACGACCAGATTGATGGTGTGAATACTGATAAAAACCACTATAAACTGCAAAACGAGGCCTATGCTTTTTTAAATGCGACACCTGCCAATGATCCCATGGCAGGTGCATCCCCCCGCGAAACATGCCCGGTTAAATATGTCGTGATAGAAAATAGCTCAAAACTGATTCAATTAAAATACTAATCCAGGAGGAATTGTGAAATGAATATAAAAACACCAAAACTTAAAATGAATACTCTATTTATAATGATGATGCTGGCGGTTTTTGGCTGTAGCAAATCAAAATCTGTACCCCCTGTGGTTACACCACCGGCAACTTATAAAGATCCGGCCCAATATGGTACCCCATTTGCCAATGTACCGGCAACCAAGGATATCGTGATGTACGAGATAAACGAAAAAACGTTTACACCCGCCAATTTCCAGGGCGTTGATGCAAGGCTTGATTCTATTAAAGCCCTTGGCGTAAATGTGATCTGGCTGATGCCAACGTACCCAATCGGAGTCCTTAAAGCCTCTGGTTCTCCTTATGCAGTAAAGGATTATGAAGGGGTAAACGCCAGTTTCGGCACCCTGGATGATTTGCGCGCTTTGGTCGCCAAAGCGCATGCCCTGGGTATGGCAGTTATCCTGGACTGGGAAGCAAATGATACATCCTGGGATAATGCGTGGATCACCGCCCATCCATCATGGTACATGCAGGACGCATCAGGTAATATCCAGCAGCTTTCCACCTATTCAGACGTTGCGGCATTGAATTTCAATAATTTTGATATGCGCACTGCCCTGATAAGGGCGATGAAATATTGGGTGTTTACCGCGAATATTGACGGTTACCGTTGTGATTTTGCCGACAACTCCCCAACTGATTTTTGGACGCAAGCGCTGGATACCCTAAACACCATTTCTACGCACAAACTGATCTACCTGGCCGAAGGCACAAAAGGCACCGAAATTTCCTCGGGCTTCCAGATCAGCTATGCCTTCAGCTATTATAGTACACTTAAATCTCTGTATGCCGGCACTACATCGCCATCCGGTTTGTTCGCTACAAATACTGCAGAACTGGCTTCGTTACCATCGCCCGGCGTAAAACTAAGATATATCACTAACCATGATGATGCGTCATCCGATGGCAGTACCATCAACGAATATAAAGGCAAACAGGGGGCGTTATCGGCATTTGTGATTGCGACCTACATGGGCGGGATTCCATTGATTTACGACAGCCAGGAAGTTGGTTATCCAAGCGCCATCAACTTTTTTAATACCGTACCGGTGGATTATACGGCCAACCCGGATATGGTTGCTGCATATAAAAAGATCCTGGCCTTCAGGGCCGCGCATGAGGCAGTAAAAGTGGGCACATTAACACCATATACCGACGCGAGTGTGGTTGCCTTCGAAAAAAAATCAGGTACGGATGATGTGCTGATAGTAGTAAACACCGGTAACAGCACGGTTAACTATGCTGTTCCGGCTGGGGTACAAGGCAGTTGGATTGATGGCATGAGTAATACCGCCACCACACTATCCTCGCTATTAAGTTTAACACCCTACCAGTATGTGGTGCTGAAAAAGAATTAAAGGTTTTCTCTCCTATATTTTTATATACAATTTGGTTGCAAAATGGCGGGAGCCCTCCCGCCTTTTGCTATTTTTAGGGGGTTCATTCAGTGAATAGTGTATATACCACCATAATCAGCACGCCAATTTATTTTTTTATTTCCTTTATCCTTGGTATTTTACAGGCAGCATTTTATGGCATGAAAAAACTCCGGGCGGCGCTGTTTACTTTACTCTTCCTTCCAACTTTATCAAATGCTCAAACGACAGATAGAGTTGCGAATGAAGCATTTGTGATTACCCGGATGGTTAACAAGTTTCATGTAGAGCCGCGGCAATTGAATGCTTCATTTTCAGCAGATGTATTTAAGGGGATGCTGGATAAAGCGGATGAGGACAGGATCTTCTTTACGCAAAATGATATTGGCAGGCTTAATCCTTACCGGGCAGTAATAGCAGGTGAAATAAAACAGCGTAACACCGCTTACCTGGATCTTTTTATCAGCATTTACAAACAAAGGTTGCGCCAGGCAGATTCATTGGCGGACTTCATCGTGAAAACTCCTTTTAATTTTTATGCTGTTGAAAAATTAACGGTTGCTGAAGATACTTTGTTCCCGGCTGCTCCGGTTGCCATGCGGCCAAAGTTGTATAAGAAACTCAAAGCAAATGCGCTTGATGAACTGGACGATGATATTCCGGATGACTTTAAAACCTGGCCGGCTGTTAAACAAAAAAAATATATCGACAGCGCCGGGCTGGCTGCCCAAAAAAAGGTAGTGTCTTCCTTAAAAAGGAAGATCGGCAATATCTTACAAAATTCATATGGGATTGAGCGCTATTTGGGCAACCTGTATTGCGAAACCATCGCTTCCTGTTTCGATCCGCATACTGAATTTTTCCCGCCGCAGGAAAAGGAAAATTTTGAAAGTGAACTGGGTAAGCAGCCCTTCCAGTTTGGATTCCGGATGAAAGAAGATAAAAACGGTGGCGTGCTGATTGATAACCTGGAACCCGGCAGCCCGGCGTATAAAAGCGGCAAGCTGAATAAAGGCGATAAATTTATGAGCCTGCAATGGGATGGCCGTAAAGCAGTTGACGTTTCTGATATCTCCCCGGACGATTTTATTGAACTGATCAGGCAGAGCGGCCATAATAAAGTTTTATTTACCATGAAAAAAACCGATGGACCGATAGTCCAGCTGACCCTGGAACGAGAGCAGGTTGCTGCCGGCGGAGGCGAGGATGATGGCAGGGTAAAAAGCTTTGTATTAAAGGGCAAAACCACCGTCGGTTATATTTATTTACCTGCCTTTTACGAGGATTGGGAAAGCAATAACGAAGGCCTTAACGGCTGCGCCAATGACGTTGGGCGCGAGATCATCAAATTAAAAAAAGAAAACATAAGCGGGCTCATTCTTGATCTGAGAAGTAATGGCGGCGGCTCGGTAGGAGAAGCTACGGAACTGGCAGGTATATTTATAGATGCAGGACCGGTGGCGCAGGTAAAAAGCAAGGATGAAAAGGTAGCAACTATAAAAGATACGGACCGGGGCACCGTGTTCGATGGCCCGCTGGTGATCATGGTAAATGGTTACAGCGCCTCAGCATCTGAAATGGTGGCAGGTACCCTGCAGGACTATAACCGCGCTGTTATTATTGGGTCGCCTACCTATGGTAAAGCTACTATGCAGGTGGTTTTGCCGATGGATACTACGATTACCCCTGAAAATTTTTCAAAAGTGGTAACGGAGGACAATTTAAAGCTCACTGTAAGCAAGCTATACCGGGTTACAGGCGCCTCGGCCCAGTTTAAAGGCGTACAGCCAGACATTGCCTTGCCCGACATGCTTGACGTATACATCAGCAAGGAAGCCGATGAGCCTTTTGCGTTGCGCTCCGGATCAATCGCCCCAAACAAATATTATACGCCATATGCGCCGCTACCTTTAAAAACACTGGCGCAAAGTATGCAAACCGAAATTGATACCAGCCAATTTTTTAACATGATAAAAAAATTGGTGGCCTATACCAAACAGCAAAAGGCTGCGAAAGATATTCCGTTAAATATTAATGATTATCTGGCTTTAAATATGGCCAATAATGCAGGTACCACAGCACCATTGCCGCCATTAAAAAAATTCATCGTACAAAGCAATGCTGATGAACAGGAAAGACTGCAAGCCAATAGTTTGCTTAAAGAAATGAATGAAGATTTTAGTAAACGGGTGGCGGCAGATGCTTATATTAGCATAGCCTATGACGTACTTGCAAAGATGAAAACCGAATAACCCATATCAATAAATAGCCCCTATGAAAAAACTATTTACCTGCACTTTATTGTTTATTACAATAACACTGGGTGTAGTAAAAACCGCCAAAGCGCAAGATCCCCAGGCCGACGCGGGTACTTATATGACAGCGATAAGTACTGCCGAAACGGACATGAACAAAGCTTATATGGCCTATATCAGTGCCTCGGCACATAGCAGCCGTAAACGAAAGATCGAGAAATTGCGGAACGTCGCCGTGGATAATATCGTGATCTGCCAGAATACTATCACCAACCTGCCGCCTTATAAAGGCGACAATTCTTTGCGGCAAAGCAGCCTGAAATTTATCCAGCTATGCTACAAAATCTTTAATGACGATTATACCCATATCGTAAACATGGACGATATTGCCGAACGCAGTTACGACGAAATGCAGGCCTACCTTTTACTGGAACAGGCGACCAACGATTCGCTGGAGATGGGAAACAAACGGATAGCAGTAGCTGAAAAAGCGTTTGCCGCCAAGTACGGGGTGAACCTGATTTCGGAGCGGACGGAGCTTGGCGACAAAATGGAAGCCACCGGCCGCGAAACCAGGTACCATGATAAAGTATACCTGCTGTTTTACAAATGCAATTGGGAAGATAACCAATTGACTGAAGCCGTTAATCAAAAAAATGTGACCAAAATTGAGCAGGTGCGCAGCGCACTTGACAAATATGCGATTGAAGGCCTTAAGGTATTGGATACTTTAAAGGTTTTTGACAATGATGGCTCATTGGCCAATGCATGCCAGCAGGCGCTCAATTTTTATAAAACCGAAGCCGAAACACAGGCGCCGCAGCTTACTGACTATTTTATGAAGGAGGAAGCCTTTAACAAACTTAAGGCCACCCTTGACGCTAAAAGCGCCGACCAGCGTACACAGCAGGATGTGGATGCTTATAATAAGGGTGTAAACGATATCAATGCAGCGGTGAATACCTATAACCAAACCAACCAGCAACTAAATAACGGCCGCAACGACGTAATTAATACCTGGAATGCCACCGAAAAGCAATTCATGGATACACATACACCATATTATAAATGATTACGTAATTAATGTTTAAATACCTATACGGGCAGTACAGATAAAGGATTTGAGCAGGTCTGTCGCTCGATGTTGCTTTTTAAGGAAAAGAAAGTCTTTGGTTTCAGGATCAAGAAAACCCGACAACCCGGTATTGCTAAAACTGTCCAGCGCTTTAAATCCCATAGACCATTTTGGGAAATTGCGATCTGACAACTCGCCGCTATCTATAATGGTTGTGCTTTTATGGCGCGGGTCGGCGCTAATGCGTTCAAAAGTTCGCAGTACCGTGGTCTTTTCACCTTCCAGTAATTGAACAAAATTACCATCGCCGTATAACAACAAGCCGGTAATGCCGTCGCGCGTATTATTTCGATGACTCACCTTTAAAAGCGCTTTCAATTCGTCCCCCGTAAACCAGTTTGTGCCGGCGCTGATGTAAAGAATATAGTATAGATCCATGAGTACCGGTGAATTTAGTTTTTTTATAAAACTGTAAATAAGATTCCTCTTAAAAATAAAAACTGAAAATTATGCCAAATGCTGTTGCTTAAAGGGCAATTTCCGGCAGCAAACAAATCATATCCGCAGCTGTCAAAGATGCTTATATATCCGGTTAAACAGGCTATCTTTCAAAAAATATGCGGGGCTTGTTGCGCTAATCATTAAATAACAGCAATAAGAAACAGGCTGTATTGAAACAGGGAATGGCTGCTTGGGAAACTTATTTAAAACTGGAGCAGTTGCGTTTCGGGTTTAATTATATTATATCTGTTGCTGATGATATTAATGGCTACGAAACTGAAATCCCTTCCTTATTATTGCAGCTGCTGGTTGAAAATGCCATAAAGGATGGCGTTTCGGCCCTGCAGAAAAATGGTCGGATCAGCGTGAATTATATAAGGAAGCAAAATGATATGATGGTATCGGTAACTGATAATGGCGGAGGCTTCATAGTTGCTGAAAATATAAACGGTTTTGGATTAAAGCTTACCCGCGCCAGGATAAAACTGGTGAACGACCTCGCCAACGGGCAAGCCATCAATCTTGAAATTAAAGTGAACACGCCTTCCGGAACGCTGTTGAGCTTACCTTTAAAAATTGGTTTTTATGAGTATTAGTGCTGTTTTGATTGATGATGAAACGAATAACCTGGATAACCTTCAGGAGTTGCTGAGCACGTACTGCCCCAGAATTAGCATTTGCGCAACTGCATTGAACGCTGATGAAGGTAAAACTATCATCGGGAAACATCAGCCGGATATTGTTTTCCTGGATATCCAGATGCCGCATAAAAACGGCTTTGATTTGCTAAGGGAATTGAATAACTATGATTTTGAGGTGATCTTTGTAACCGCGCACGATCAATATGCTATCCAGGCCCTGCGCTTTGCTGCGGTGGATTACCTGTTAAAACCGATCAACATCAATGAATTGCAAGCCGCAGTTGACCGGGCCATCAAAAAATGTAAATTAAAAGTACAGAACCGGCAGGTGGAAAACCTGATCCATCTGGTAAAAAGCCAGCAAAACAAAGAGGTACAGCGCATTGCCTTAACTACTTTAAAAGAGACGCGGTTTATTAAAACGAATGAGATCGTGCGCTGCGAATCGTCCAATAATTACAGCACTTTCTTTTTGCAGGGTGGCGAATCGTTATTGGTTTGCAAGCCGATTTATGAATATGAGGAGATTTTAAAAGATTACAACTTTATCCGCTGCCACCAGTCGCACCTGGTAAATAAAAAATTCATCAACAGCTGGAAGAAGGAGTATGGCGATTTTTTATTGCTTGCCAACGGGGATGAGATCCCGGTTTCCCGTAATAAAAAGGAAAGCGTGAAGAAAGCGCTGGAGAATGGGTAGCCCCCCTTTCAAACAAAAGCTTTTTTGGCAGAAATGGTTTTAAGCCTCCGCTTTATCTTTTAACAGCGAAAAAATAAGCCAGGCAATAGCAATTATCTGAACGGCGATCATGCCGCAAACAATCAACTGCCCACCCACCCAGTGCTGGATCTTAAATACAAGGCCGACGAGAAATAACACAAAACCTGCTAAAAAGAAAATTGTAGGATAACTGAATTTGAAAAACAGGATCATCAGCCAAATAATTGATATTACCTGGAAAATGACCATACATATCGTCATAAAATCCCCAACGGGTAAATGCATTGTCCGCAATAATATACCTGTGAGAAAAAAAATGAAACTAACTAAGAAAAGTGCAATGGGGTAACGGTAATTGTTCAACATAGGTGACGGTTTACTTTTTTTTAATCAATACAATCATTAGCCAGACGATAGAAAATGCCTATACCATCAGCATACTGCCGAATAATAAGCTACCTCCCGGCCAATCTATCATTTTTAATAACATGGCTGCCAGCATAAAGGCAAAACTTGCTATAAATAATACAAGCGGGTAGCGGTAGTTGGTAAACATAGGGTAATTACTTAGCTCGTTTTTGTTTAAAGTAGGCCCAAATAGCAGGCGACTTAAGGAGAAGTAAAGCAATGGCGCCGCCGGCAATAAAACTGCTCCACGTTTCCACTTTTGGGTCGAAATTCATCAGGCTTATTACCACCATTACAATTGCAATAACGCCCACCATCATAAATAAGTAAATTTTTCCCATATGCTGAAATATACAAGCGCTTTAATGGCAAAGCTAATAAAAATAGCAGCATAATTGAATCTGGCCCTTTTTGTTGCAGTGAAATCGAATTTAAAAAGCGTATGCCCCGTTAGGGGCTACCTGTTTGTAGCATCCGATAACCTACCAGACAATTACCCCGTCAGGGGTTACCCTTTGCGAATGGGTAACCCCTGACGGGGTAATATTTTGTTGTGATTTTTTTTTCTACAAACAGGTAGCCCCTAACGGGGCATGAATAGCTTGCGAATTTCTCGCCAGCATAGGTTTCCTTAAGCTTTGAAAATTTAAAAACGATTTCACTGGTTTTTGTTGTTTACCTCCGTAACCATTTTCCAGGTTAACAGGATTAACAGCAACAGTGCTGCGATGATTGAGATCCAGATGATTATACCGTTATCTTTGTTGACTATTTTGTTGTGTATTTGATAGGTCGCGTTTTTGATAACAGCTGTATGGCTTATTTCGGGGATCCGCTGATGAATACTGTCGATAAAAAACTTCAGGTCGTAATCAGGTGCGGAGGCTTTTTTATCGCCGGTTAAAATTTTATAAGATTGCCCAGCATCGAGGTAACTTACAATAAACTGATCTGCCTGGAAAACCTTAATATTTTTTAGGCTGAGCGGTAAGTTATCGCCATTATCAATTTGCAATTCAAGTTCATTCCCTTTGGCTGCAAACAGCAGGCTGTTGCTTTTGCCCGGGAATAGTTCAGCATTGCTCACCAGTACGCGGTCTTGCTTATCCAGCTGGTAAACGGCAACGTCCCGCTTGTAATATTTGGGCGCGGATATATTTAGTTCGATTTTGTTAACCAGGTAGTTATCATTTAGCCAGATATCGATATAAGTTACCTTATTGCTATCCTTTTGACTAACACGGGCGTCCGGCACCTCAAAATATGACTTTGAAACCGATTGCTCAGTATAAATACCCGCTTCCATGAATTTTAACGGTGCTTTGTTTTTATCATTTACCAATAGTTTTAAATACCGGTAGTTGCTAGCCGGGAACGAGAGCGATTGCAAATAGGCCCCTCCGCTGTTTAAACCTGCCTGCTGTAATGGAACGTCCTCCTCAATAGCAAACCAACGTTGCAGGTCGTCACTGCCGGATATGTTTACGGTGCGTTTTACCGCGGTGTTCCTGAGTTTTACCCAAAGCATATTTACGGGCAGGCTAACCCGGTTTTCAATAATATAGGAGGTGCCTGTATCAGTTTTTGAAGCAGCTGCTACCCGCGGAAATACCATAAACTTTTCGTTGGCAGGCTGCGGGAGGTTATCAGCAGTAATATAAGGTACAAAATACCCTTTTTGGGTAATCAGGCGGATATCCGAAAGGTCGGCATTGCTTTTTGCAACAAGCGCCGGCTGCAGGCTTATTTTATAAAACCCGGCTGAATCTGTTTTAGGAATAGTCGCCGCGTATTTAAAAGAGTTTTGTGCGGATGCAGAAAACATTACGCAAAACATTCCGGCAACAAATAATCCCGCTTTAATCTTTTGACTTCGCCTCATCGTCCACAATGATTTTTTTAACTTTTTGGTACATAAAAGATATGATGAGCAATAACACGCCCAGGCAAAAGAACGCCGCTATCTTGCCGGCAACAGGGATGTTGTTGATATCGAATATAAATAATTTTAGCAATGTTATGGTAAACAGGGTTAATGAAATAATGCGCAGGTTCCGTTGTTTGTTGCGCATCCCCAGCCACATCAGGATAAATGAGATCACTCCCCATAATACTGGTAGCGTGGTTTTTATATACACCGTTTGGATCGTATCCACGCTGTTTTGTTTTGAAAAAAACAGCAGCTCGCCCAGCAGGCAAATTTCTAAACTTAAAAAGGCAACAATTCCTGCAGTTAACAGCCAGGCACACGCGTCTTTTGTGGTATCGCTAAACTTTTCACGGCATAGACGGATAATACTGTAAAATATCATCGCTATAAAAATGTCACTGATCCAGTGAACGGCAAAGTGCGACACGCTGATCTTTTTAAGCTCCAGCATTTCTGCCAATTGGGTAAAAAATACAGGTGCCAAAAACAGGTAAAAAGTAGCGGTACAGGCTAACAAGGTTAAGGATAGTTCCCAACTATAATCAGCGCCGTTTATCCTCGCTGATATGATCCGGAACAGGTAAACAAAAACCGGGACATAAAGCGCCAGGTACAAAATATTGATGCTGGTATTTGGGTAGTAATAGGAAAACTGGTGGTTAACCTCCAGCAATCCGCCTAAAAACAACAGGATAATGGC
>NZ_CAIWNH010000445.1 GCF_903913935.1 uncultured Mucilaginibacter sp. | reverse complement strand
TAAAAAATTCAAATTATTTAAAAAAATATCATTTTAAGCTCAACACTTAGTTTTATTTTTAGTTTTTTTGTGCCTCGAATAAAATAATCTTCCCTGATGATTTCCCGAAAGCAGCTAATAGCACAGATCAAACAAAAAAAATCTTTTCTGTGTGTAGGTCTTGATACCGACATCGAAAAAATACCGGCGTTTTTAAAAGAATTTCCCGACCCGGTTTTTGAATTTAACAAACGGATCATTGATGCTACGCAGGATCTGTGCATTTCTTATAAACCCAATGCGGCTTTTTACGAAGCGCGTGGCATAAAAGGGCTGCAAAGCTTAATTGATACCTGGAAATATTTGCCCCTCGATTGTCTGAATATTATTGATGCCAAACGCGGCGATATAGGCAATACCTCGGACATGTACGCTAAAGCATTTTTTAATGAAGAAGCGTCAGGGATGAGCTTTGATGCCATTACCGTGTCGCCTTATATGGGGCACGATACGGTTTCTTCGTATTTGTCATATCCCGGCAAATGGGTCATCCTGCTGGCGCTTACCTCATCTGCGGGGAGCAAAGATTTTCAATACCTTGAAACCAGCCAGGGCTTTTTGTACGAAACTGTTATTCAAAAAGCAAATACCTGGGCAGGGTCCGATAGGATGATGTTTGTAGTAGGCGCTACCAAAAGCACCGAGTTTACCAATATCCGCAAATTTGCACCTGATAATTTCTTACTGGTGCCTGGTGTAGGAGCACAGGGCGGCAACCTGGAGGAAGTTTGCCACTATGGCATTACTAAGGATTGCGGACTCATTGTAAACGCCTCACGCTCTATTATATATGCCTCCAGCGGCGAAGACTTTGCTGATGCGGCAAGAGCGGAAGCGTTGAAGATGCAACAGCAGATGGAAGTGGAGTTGGGGAAGGCAGGGGTGATTTAATTTGTTTGTTTTTTTACAATTTCCCGGGAAAGACTTACGAAGTTTTCAAAACTTCGTAAGTCTTTCCTGCGTTAACATCAGGGAAATCGCTTTTAAAAACTAATAGCTAACAGGAGGCACCTACGGAGCCATCAGCTGATCTATTTATGCTATAAACAGGCAACTCCTCCGGAGTCATAGACAGAAGGTCGCAATAGTTCCAGCGGAACTACCTGTTTATAGCACATACAATTGTGATTTAATGGCTCCAGTGGAGCCCCCTGTTTTAAAAGCGATTTCCCTGGACAAATGGGAAAATGAATTTGTAGAAACCCTTTCAGCTATGAACCATGAACTATGATCCATGAACCAAACCTACTCCACATAAAACGTGATCTTCACCTGGCCCTGCTGTGTTCCCGAGCTGGGTGCGGACGAGGTCAGCCTTGAGTTTTTTACCGCGCTGATGCACCGGTTGATCAGGTCGAGATCGCCCATTCGTGTTTTACGGTCGGAGTGTGCTTCAATAATATTGCCGCTTGCATCAATGGTAACGTCTATATAAACAGTACCGGGCGTGCGGCTTGGGTTGCGCACTTCGGGTAAACTAACAAAGCTCCACTGCGTACCTTTCACGCCATTGCCTGAACCCCCGTCGCCATAGTTTGCTGCCAGTGGCGAACCATTTTTGCTGCCCTGGTTGCCTGGTGTGGTAGTGGTGCCATCACCACCGCCTGATCCGGTTTTTGAAGGGCCATGGTACAGCGCGTTTTGGTTTACTACTTCTTTATGAACGGGTTTCGCCGGCGTTGTGGCGACTGCTTTACTGGCTTTTTTTGAATTGGCTGCCACTTCAGGCGCGTCCTCGTTGTTTTGGGTAACTACCTTCTCGTTACTGGTAGCTACCTGGCTTTTTTGCTCGGTGGGCTGCGCCTGGGTAACTTTTGACGGTTGTGTATGATTGGCTTTGGGCGATACTGATGGCTCTTCAACACTGTTAATATCATTTCCCATTCCCGCCTCGGATGTGCCGTAATTTACCAGGATACCACCCGTGCCATCATCCTGGATAGGAGGATCTTTAAATATGATGAAATAACACAAAGCCATCATTACAGCAAGTATAATACCTGTTGCTAAAAAGGCCTTTGGATAATTATTTTCTTCCTGGTAATTCATTTGTTAGTTCATGGTTCATCGTTGAGGGTTCATAGTTTGATAAGCCTTTTTGCCAAGAACTATGAACCGTCAACCGTGAACTCCTTTATTTCGGTATTGTTGCTAAAACGAGTTTTATATTTAATTTATTTGATATGTCCATCACCTCCACAATATCCTGTATGGCCACTGTTTTGTCTACATGCAAAATAACAGTCAGATCGGGGGATAAGTTTTTATAACTTGTTAAAGCGCCTGGTAGATTGGCAAGCGCAATTGGTTTGTTATCAACCGTGTACTGCAGTTCCTTGCTTATAGTAACATTCAGCGTCTTTTTCGAGATCGGTTTTCCCGACGATGATTTTGGCAGCAATAGTTTGACCACATTGGGGTTGGTTAATGTTGCCGCTATCAGGAAAAAAAGGAGCAGAAAGAACATAATGTCGTTCATGGCGGAAGTATGCACTTCAGCCGAAACGCCCCTTTGTCTTTTTCTTAAATTCATTTGCTCGGTTCTTCTAAAAGATCAATAAATTCAATAGCATCAGTTTCCAGTCTCAGGATCACCTTCTCTACCATGATATTCAGGATATGATAGCCCACATAAGCTACAATACCTACCATTAAACCTGCTGCTGAAGTGATCATTTTTACATATAAACCACCTGAAATAACGCCGATACTTAAATTTCCTGTTTCGGATATATCATAAAAAATCTTGATAACGCCGATAATGGTACCCAAGAAGCCAAACATCGGGGCAATACCTGCTACGATCCCTAAAATACCTATGTTTTTATCCAGTTTGGAAACTTCCAGTTTACCAACATTTTCAATAGCGCCTTCAATGTCCTTAATGGGGCGCCCTATGCGTAATAAACCTTTTTGCAGCATACGGCCCAAGGGGGTGTTGCTGTTGCGGCAAATGGCTTTGGCCGATTCAAGATTGCCTGATAAAATACTGGCCCGTACCTGGATCATCAGGTTTGAATCATCTTTTGAAGCTTTACGGATAGTAAAATACCGTTCGAAAAATATCACCAGGCCCAATAAAGCCAAAATACCTATAGGCACCATTACCCATCCGCCTTTTACAAGGAGTTCTCCAAAATGAATTTCATGTTCAGCCGCTACCTGCTGGCCGGCGGTTTTTGCGGTATCAATTAGCTTATGTGCTGTATCGGTTATCTGCTCGAATAATAATGTCATTTCTATAGTTTTATTTCTATTGTGTTTTTACTTCTAATGGCTGGTGACGCCAGTTTTTGTTTATTCGCCCGGTTATCAACAGTGAGTTTATTAATGAGTCGGCTTCATGATAAGATTTAAAAGAACCGACCGATACTTTTATAAGCGGTCCGGGAGCATCTAATATAATGTAGGCATTTAGCCCCATTGATTTAAGATATTTAACTCTTTCGTTCGCTTTTCCAAGATGTATAACTTTATCTGCGACTGCTTCAAACCTCGATGGTTTAACAGTATCTATAGGGGCAACAGTTTTTTTTTTATTTGTATCGGTTAACGCTACTGTTTTTTTGGCAGTATCGGGTTTTACCACCGGTTTCGCTGCGGGTACAACCACTGCTGTTGTGCCGGTAACTTTATTAAAAGTCTCTTTTACCTTATCAAATGCTGACGGATAGAATTTATAAAAGCCAAACACGGCGAGTGCTAAAACAGCTACCGCTATCAACACGATCAGCCAAACGCTTATCTTCTTTTTTGGCTCAACGTCTTCTTCATAGTATTGCGGCTGCGGAACCGGCTTAACGTAAGTTGTGCTTACCTCTGTGGCTGGTGCCGGCGGCGAAGGCACAGTTTGGGTTTGATTGACGACCGGTTTTTTTGCATCCGCAGAAACCGGCGTGCCAATTTTGGATATGTCAACCGGTGGATAACCATAAAAAGCAGGATCTGCAGGTATACGGTCGTTTGGTTTAAAAACAAGCTGGCCCTGTTCGGTAAAGAAGGAGCCAATGTCAGCGAATAAGTATTTACCCCGGCCCGCATCCTCTTTTAATTTGCTGATAAACTTCTCGACAAAATACTTCGACGATGCCAGCGATATGTTTTTATTATCAGCAACATACTGGGCAAAGGTATCATCTTCTTTAATCTCAGGTACAAACTTTACCTGGTGATGCGGCGGGTAAAACCTGCCTTCGCTATCACTATAATAAGCTTTAATACGCAAACGCACAAAATAGCCAAGGCCCGGAACGCTAACTTCGTCCTGTTGCCCTAAAAGTTCACTTAAATAATCGGCTAAATTCATTTTCGCTAAAGTACAGTTTATTATAAAATATTAAAACCCGGCATCGCCTCAAAATGCAATCATCTAATCCGGGCAAATAATGCTTTATAAATAATAAATTCTCAGTGTTCTCCGTGCATCCTTTGTGTCCTCTGTGGTAAAAATTAACCGCGGAGATCGCAAAGAAGCCGCAGAGATCGCAAAGCTTGGACATTATTTTAATTTTATCAACCTAATAGTACGAGTCTCATTTTTTTATCTTGACTCTTGATTCTAAAACGTTAAAATTTATAGCCAACACCGCCAAATATATTAAATCCATAGTCAGGATAATATATCCAGGTTTGATTTGTTCCATTTAAAATATTATTTATATGTACAAATACTGATAATCTTTTGGTTGCCTTATATTCCACTTCGCCGCTCAAATCAACAAATGAAGAGACCGTAGTAGGCGCCTTGCTGCCAGTGGTCGCAGGGTATGGATCCATAGCCGATCCGCGAATAAACATCGAGCCGCTCACATTAACCAGGTTGCTGATATGGATAACGGTACCCGCTGTAAGTTTGAAGGTAGGCAGGTTCCATGGCTGAATACCGGTTGGCATTTGGTATTGCTTAAATTCTACCCGTCCAAAAATATCCAGGTCGTCCGATGCCTTGTAATCCAACTCGCCGTTCAATCCGTTAACCCGCGATTTGCCGTTAACGTAGATCACCGTGAAGCGGTTATACCCGGTGGTAAAATCAAAATTGTTTACAAACAGAGGCATATCTTTTACCTGGTTGCGGTAGATAGTTGCTTTAAAGCCCAGACCCGGCAATATCGTGCCCTTTAAACCTGCCGCGAGGTCAAGCTGGTCAACCGAGTTTTTGATCGCGATATTCTGCCCCAGGAATGGGTTGACGTTCGAAAAATCAAGTAACGAAGAGCGGTTTACATCGCCCTTTGCTTCTACAAAAATGCGCAGGTAATTAGGGATCAGTTGTAATTCGAGTTTTGCCGCCGGGAAAATATGCAGCGATGAAGTGAACCCGAAGTTATCAACGATGTTTACCCCCGCCTCAATTTTATAACTGTCGCCCTGGAATTTTAAATAGGGGTTCAGCCTCACAAAGCTATTGTTATAATTGTAGGCGCTGTCCTGCTGGGTGGCCACATCGATGGAACCGGCAAGCCCCGCATAAAACTGGTTGATGGTCTCGTTTAAAAAGCCGGAAAGCACTACGTTGCTTTCCTTAGCCTGGTAGGCATCATTGTACATGTAGCCGATCAACTTAAGTGCATAGGTAAAGTCGTTCGGAACGTCTTTGTAGTTTTTGGTCAGTTCGCCCTGCGCGCTGATGGTGCTGAAATGCTGTTTGTCCAGCTGCAGGTTTGCCGGCGGAAGGTTGGTTTGGTCGAAACCATAAAAATAATTACCCCTGTAATTGTAATTGATGCTTCCACTTAATGAGGTTACTTCCCCAATACTTTTACCAAAAATGCCCGCTTCTTCGCGGTTCATTTTCTGGTCGGTCAGCGAGCCACTCTGTGCAAAATGCTTTATATAGCCTCCAAATTGCAGGCCCTGGTCGCGGCCATTGTTAAAATAAGCTTCGCCGAATGTGGTTTTTAAACTACCCAGACCTACTTTAACATAGTTATTATTCAATACCGAGTCCTGTTCTTTCGGCATTTTCATGGCGTTAAAAGGCTTGATATCTGTATTTAGCTCCAGGCGCTTATCAATCGGGAAATAAGTTAGCGGTGCTTTAAATGGGGTTTTATACTCCAGATCGGGGTTGATCCTGATCTTTACCGCATCCGCCAAAACAGGTTTATAAGCAGTGGTCACCACAATTTCTTCGGTAAGGCTGTTGCCGCTTACGGGCATTTTTCTGGTGGTATCAGTTTTAACTTTCGCCGCTTCATCTCCAAGGCCTTTTGCGGAGGCCTTTTTTACCGGCGCCGTTTTTGCAATAGCTGCCGGTTTTTTGCGAATAACTTTCGCCGCAGGCTTTTTTGCCTTTTTGTGCTTTATTTGCGCATCAGCAGGAACAAAGTATAATGCTGATAGTAAGGTAAGCAGTATATAGATGTATTTAAATTTCATTGCTTGTCTTATTTATTCTTTGTTATCCTGTTTCTTCACCCCCGTGGTATCCGACTTCATGTTTCGTTTCTTCACTCCGGTTGAATCCGATTTTATTTCGGTTTTGTTTCCCGGGCTTAATTGATCCATTTTTTGTTTGGCGGTTGGTAATATATCGTCGTCGCCTTTATAATTATCAATAATACTCTGCAGCGTAGCTTTTGCCTGGAAATTATCTTTCAGCGCCACATAATTATCAGCCAGCAGTATAAAGGTTTTTGTTACCCAGTAATCATAGTTTGGCAGGTCTTTCACCAGCTCAAAGCAGGTTTTTTGCGATGCTTTGTATTTGCCTTTCAGGTATT
The DNA here is from genome assembly GCF_903913935.1 of uncultured Mucilaginibacter sp. Classification (GTDB taxonomy): domain Bacteria; phylum Bacteroidota; class Bacteroidia; order Sphingobacteriales; family Sphingobacteriaceae; genus Mucilaginibacter. The sequence goes on along the minus strand of NZ_CAIWNH010000445.1, from coordinate 9,490 downwards.
CTATCCTGGCCACGTTGTATTTTGCTTCAGCGGCGGCCACTGTTTTGGTATTTGTAATTGTATACGTAAACTCAGCTACAGCTTTTGTAGTGTCGCCCTTTTGCAGATAAGCCTGACCCGCGTACAGGCCTGTTTTAAACTTATCTTCCTGTGCGGTCTTTTCATTTTCACGTACCAGTTTTACGTAATTCAATGCGTCATCCGGCATTTCCATTTGCGAGTAACATACCAGCAGGTTGTTAATGGCGAAGGTATAATCGGCTTTATATTCGGAATTTACCTCCAGTTTTTTAAGGAAAACAACCGCTTCGTTATACTTCTTTTGCGAGATATAAAGTTTGGCCATGGAAATCAGGGACTGCTCAGTATAATTACTTGTCCAATCATTTAAAATAACGTTATAGTCATTAACCGCTTCCTGCGAGCGGCCAAGGTTTACCAGGCTTTGTGCCCTGATGAACCGCGCCCCTTTTTCGTAAATGGGTTTGGTAGGGAATTTATCAAAATAAGCATTCACGGCACCCACTGTTCCATCCCAATCACCCCTGGCATACAGGTTATTTGCTGAGGTATACATGATGTTTTCCTGGTCGGCGGTCGTATAGTTTGCAATAGGAACTGTAGCCGCATAGCTGATGAATGTTTGCCCGTCGCCCTTATCGGTGTAGATCTTTTCTATTTGTTTAAGCGCTTGTTTTGCCTCGTCTGTTGAGGAATAATCCTGAACTACCTTTTTAAACGATTCAATAGCGAGGTTATCGTTGCCTGCATTATAGTCTATCAAACCTACGGTAACCAATGCACGCGGAACATAGCTGCTGGTAGGGAATTTCTGGATCATGTCCAGCATGGCGCTTTTTGCCTTGAGCGTATCGTTCTTTACATAATAGGTGTAAGCTATCTCAAAAGAAGCATCATCAGCATAGTCAGATTTCGGGAACTTGCTCAACACATCGTTCAGTGTGCTGATCTTGGTATCAGGTGCACCCTGCAGGCCCTGGATCATACCCCGCTGAAATAGGGCGTAGTCTTCACCCTGGCTGCGCCGTTCAATGATCTTGTTATAATAGTCTAATGCCCTGCTATAGTTCTTTAAAACAAAATAGCTGTCGCCAAGTCGGGTGATGGCATCGTTTACGGTATTGGCATCTTTTTCGTCGCCATCTAAAAACTTCTGGAAATAAGTAGCGGCGGTTCTGTATTTTTCGCCGCCAAACGCTGCATAAGCCAGCGCATAGTTGGCGTAATTGTAAACCGGCGTTTCCGGAGCATCCGGCATGTCCAGGAATTTCTGGAAGGTTTCAACTGATTCGTCGTATTTGCGAACCTCGTACATGGCTTCAGCCATCCAGTAAGTGGTTAAAGTAGCAATATGCGAGTCAACCGGGTGTTTTAATGAACGAAGGAATATGCCGATGGCGTTCTCAAAAGCTCGTTCATTGTAAAATTCAAGGCCCCGGTAATAGGTAACCTTTTGGTAGGCAGCCATCGCGCTGGCTGATTTATTGGGGATAGGTTCAAGGATGTCTACAGCCTCAGCATAATTGTGCGAATTTAGTAACTCTTCGCCCAGTAACGTTTTTACCTCGTCGGTCCGTTTGGCCTTTGGATAGTTTTTTAAATAAAGCCTTGTTGCATCCAGCGCCTGGTTGTTGTAATCCAGTTCGTACGATAATTTGGCATATTGGTAAAGCGCGTCCTCCTGTAACTGCCTGTCAAAATTCAATTTTGACGCCAGGAAGTATGCACTGCGCGCGCTTTGTTTGTTGTTTAGCTTTAAAAAAACATCGCCCAGGGTATAATCTCCGTTCTGGCTAAATACATCATTTTGTTGCTGTAGTTTCTCCAGTTCGGTAGCCGCTTTGGTATAGTTGGCTACTTTATAAAAAGTATACCCCATCTGGTAGGTATCCTGGGTGTTTTGGGTTTTACCGAGGTCTTCGTTTTCAAACCGGGTATAGTATTTTGCTGCATCGGGATAATTGGCTTTGGCGAAATAGGACGCCGCGATCAGCCGCAGCATTTCTCTTTCGTTTTGTTGATGGGTTTTGTTGAGAATTGGCACCGCGTAGCTGATCACATCATCATAACGGTTGTCAAGGAAGTATACAGCTGTAATGTAATAAGGATAGCTGTTCTCATATTTCTTTGAGTTTTTTAACCTTTGAAAATTTACCAGCGCCAGGTGATAATCCTTATTCATGTAAGCGATATAGGCAAAGTAATAGGTAGCATCGTCGGTATATTCCGAGCGCCGGCCTTTTACTTCGCTGAAAAGTTCCTGTGCGTGCTTATAATCATTGGTCGAAAAATAAGCATACCCTTTACGGAATTTGTATTCCGTATTTTCCCTGCCGCTTAACTCATCGGCCTGCACCTTATCAAACCATTCCAGCGCCTCGGCCCATTGCTCACGTTTTGAATACGACTTCCCGATCTGGAAATATGCCAGCCTTGTAAAAGGGTTTTCGGGATGTTCTTTTATAAACCGCTGGAACATGCTCTCGGCATCGTCATTTTCCAGTTCAAGCGCACACAAAGCTTCGTAATATTGGGAATTCTCTTTTAAAAGGGTTAATTCCGATTCGAAACGGGCTTGGGTACCTGCTTTAAGTTTTGATTGTTCAACCAGCCGGAACTGTTGCGCAGCGGCAACATACTCGCCTTTATCGAGCAGGTCTGTAGCTGCATGATAGGTATTATAAACCTGGAACGAGGGGTTTTGCTGGGCGTATAATCTGGTGGCAAGAAATAACGGAACAATAAAGGCGACGTATTTGTATCTTATCATAGGGCGCAAACTAACGATGTTCAAAAATAGCTAAACGCATAAGCGATTTCCACAATAGTAATGCACATACTGTGGAGAACATTGGTTTGTTAACGGATAAAATCAGGGGGTTGGTATTGGTGTGGAAAACTTTAGGGTTGTTAAGATGAGTGATTTGTTGCTTAGATTTGATAATTCTTCAACGTGATTTTCGTTATTGTTCAACCAAATGAGCAGATCTTTTTTATTCTTTTCTATGTTTTTGGTGCTGGTATTAATTGGCTTTAAAAGTGCTGAATTCCAGGACGATTCGCTGATTTTGAAGAATGAACTTTTGCCGGTAACACCTACGGGGTTTTATATAGAAAATGTTATTGATGATCGTGATGATAAAAGCGCCGTACTCTGGTTTGTTTCTATACCGCGAGCGCGCACCGCTATAAAAAAAACCTACGATTTCACAGGCGGCGGCTTTGTGGCCATTAAACGGTTCGTTGACTATGCCCTGCCAAAAAACAAAACCCTCAGGCCAATCATCATCAGGCTAAAACAATTTAAAGCAAGTGAAATGATGCTGGATGACGGCCGTATTAACGGTGACGTTTCAGCGGTAATGTCATTTAGCTTGTTGCGTGAAGACGGCGACACTATTCACCTGGTTGATTATAATGGTAAAATAAAATATACCCGTAGCGATGGCCCGGTACAGGATGCTGAACCAACCCTTAGGCACATGCTGGAAAATGGGTTGACCTATTTAAACACCTGGATGAACAAGCAGGGGCCTGTTAACATCAACCTGGCCAAAGCGGTCAAAGTCACTTTTACAGATCATACCGAAAAGACGGAGGGTGATACCATTTACTATTCGCCAAACAGGCCATTAACCTGGGATGATTTCCATGGTAGAGTGCCTCAAAGCAGGTTTGACGCTGAGGTTTTTGCAACGATAGGCTATGACGAAAAAACTACTGTCATCAACGGCGTGATCAACCTTGAACTGGATATAAAAGTTTGCATACCCAAAAACGATTGCTGGGTAAAAGCAGGGATGCAAAATGATTATGCTTTAAACCATGAACAACGGCATTTTGATATCGCCAGGATTGCGGCGGAATATTTTAAACAACGGATAAAAGCCGAAAATTTGCCGGTAAGTAATTATGATGGGCCAATCAATGTGGATTACCTTGATGCTTACCGCGAAATGGATAGTTTACAAAAGCAGTATGATGTGGAAACTAATCATGGTGGCAATCATGCTGCACAGGAGCGGTGGAATGAACGTATTGATAAGGAGTTGAAAGCGTTTGGTAATTAGTCATTAGTCATTAGTCATTAGTCATTGGGTCATCGGGGGAGGTGAATATGGGTTGTAATTTAGTACTTTTACGATATTATCTTGTCAACCCAATCAAAATACCCCATGCCCAGCCTACACGAACGCGTAACCAGTTTTAACAAAGACCGCCTTCCCGAAATTGTACAGCTCAAATATAAGGCCATGGCCCAAAATGTGTTTGTTTTTTTCAGGGGGACCTGCCATTTGTTTTATGAGGATCTCTCGAATGCAAAAGAACTGCCGCCTTCGCCCTTAACGTGGATCTGCGGCGACCTGCATCCCGAAAATTTCGGGAGTTTTAAGGGGGACGACCGGCAGGAATATTTCGACCTGAATGATTTTGATGAGGCTGTTTTGGCGCCTGCAGCCTGGGAATTGGTTCGGATGGTTACCAGCATATTTGTGGCATTTGAAAGCCTTGCCCTTAGAAAGGACGAGGCAGAGAAAGTGTCCCGCTTATTTTTAGATACTTACGCAGCCGTGTTAAAAAACGGAAAAGCCTTGATAATTGATTCGCGCACGGCGGTTGGGGTGGTGGGCGATTTTTTAAATACGGTTAAACAGCGCAAGCAAAAAGAATTACTTAAACGGGTGGCGGTTTCAAAAAATGGAAAATTTAAGGAGTTGTTATTGGATAGTCGGCACCTTGTTTTAGAGGAAGGTTTAAAGGACGAATTGATCGATTATATTGGCAGCCTTGTAAAAAAACATACTTTCTCCGTAGAGAACTTTAAAGTGCTGGACGTTGTTTTCAGGATTGCAGGTACGGGGAGTTTAGGTGTTAAAAGGTATTTGTTTTTATTGAAGAACCTGCATGTAAAAGGTAAATACCTGTTCCTGGATATGAAACAAACCCGGCCATCATCAATAAAGACATATTTAAAAATAAACCAACCCATATGGGCGTCAGAAGCTGCCCGGATCATTTCTATTCAGAAAAGAATGCAAAACGTGTCGCCGGCATTACTGCACTGCACTATCTTTAAAAATGAAACCTATGTTTTAAAGCAAATGCAGCCCGTTGCTGATAAAATCAATTTTCAACAGTTAAAAGACCACTACCCCGAAATTAATAAGGTAGTTACAGATATGGCCATTTTAACCGCGTCTGCCCAGTTACGCAGCAGCGGTCGCCAGGGATCGGCCATTGCCGATGAGCTGATTGCATTTGGAGAAAATGACAAATGGGCGGCTGGTATATTAAAAAATGCTCAGGAATTTGCTGCACGGATTATTATGGACTATGCTGCCTTTAGTTCTGGTTTTAACAATGGTTTGTATAAATAGGAGGGTATAGGATAAAATGCGACGGAAGTCAGGAACTTTTCGATTTTACATAAAAGTTTTTTTTGCATTTAGCGCAATAATATTTCTTATATAGAAATATAAACCATAGCTTTTTTAATAGCCAACTCCTGCGCACCCGAAAATGAAAAGGCTCGCTGCAATTGGGGCAATATTTTTTTTTACTGATGCTTGCTTGTTCGGTCAAAATTCTCTGTTGTTTCCCAGGTCGGAAATATAAAGAATTTTATTCGCCCATTGCTGTTATAAAATAAAATAACAACAGAAAAGTGCTGTTATTTATATTCGGGAATTTGAAAAATAGATAATTGTGAACAGCGATTAGTGCCAAACATAAAATTTACGCCTGCAATTGAGGCATAAATATCTCCTTAAAGGAAGAAAAAAAAGCAAAGTTTTTACAAAAATACTCCGGTGAATGCGGGTGTCGCAAACAATGTTGCACTTATGGCAATGATAAACTTTTCGGTCAGTTTTTTCTAAACTACCCTTGTCATGCAATGAAGCAACCATCGTATTAGGAAATTTGATTATTAAGCAATTTTTAAGCTTATCAAATATAATAAAAAATTCCTTCAATATGGAAAATAAATATTATAATTTTGCAATTGCTTTACAATCTGCGGGTTGCAGCATTTTTCGAATATATCAAAACGCTTCGCCAAGCGCTAAATTAATATCTGAAAATCCATTGCTGATTCCATAATCAATACAAATATTGGTATTGGATTTTTTGTTGAACTTTACACGTAAACCGGTGCCTCCTGCTGGGTTTAAATAAGCAAAACGATGGCTGTTGGGTTGACTGGCTGAGTTAATATTGGCAAACAAAACAAATCCAAGCAACCCGTTGCGGGTGATATCCCTGCGGTATTCAGTTTCAAAGTATGCTAAAGCTTCCCCTCGGTACCGGTTTTGTTCAATGCCGCGCCCCGAGCGCTGGTAGGGGTCGTTACCGATGCTCGGCAGCATGAGATACGGGGTGCCTGACGAAAGGGTTGTCCAGTAGTATGCCCAAAATGCAAATTGGTTTTTTTGCCCTGAGTTGCCTATCGAGATATATTTTCGCAGGTCGATATAGAGCGAGCGCGAGTTATTATCGCTTCCCAACAACTTGGTGTTATTGCGGTAAATAATATTTGCGAATGCCCCCGGTAAGGGGTTAAATGAATTTTCGCGCGTGTCATATAACGCATTAAAAGTAATAGCCGACGAAAAAGAATTTATGCCCTGGGCTGTGCCATAATGATAATTGGTAAAATTGGTTAGCGGAGATATAGGGATTGTATTAATATTGATGAAATAGTCCATATTATAACCAACTCCAGCGTACAAATATGGGGTTATTCGTTTAAGCAGGCTTTGATAAAAACGGATATAATCATAATTAACCAATAATTTATTTCCTTCAGGCTGACCGCCACCCAATCCCCAGGTGTATTGCGGGTAAACTAATAAGCGGGTGTCACCTTGTACGTTGTACGAATTGTCGGTGAGCCAGATGCTTGAATGGATAGGCAGCCCATAGCGTCCTTTTAGATTGAAATACGGCGCAAAGGTGACGCTGGAAATATAGGTGGTTTTACGGGGGCCCAGGTAAAAGCCAGCAGTTGTGGAGGTTACCAATGCTTTACTTCCGCCGGGTACTGAAGAGGATATAGGAAGAAATGAAAAATATATTTGTTTTTTTTCTTTGTAATTTTTCCTGGGGGTAAACCGGAAAAGCGACCGGCCTATATCGATCAAATCCTTTTGACCCGAGGTGTCAATATCTGTTTTGTTAGTGGTATCAACCGGTACCTGGGCGCGAACCGCAAACGCTGAAATGCAAAAGAGGAATGCCAATAAAATTTTCTTCATTATTCATATAAGAAAAATTTTAATTTTTTGTTTGGAGGTGAGTAAACGCAAACAGGATATATAAATTAACAAGTACAATACCGGGATTGATGATTTGCTTAAAAAGCTTCTCCCAGTCCCACTTTCACGGATGTGTAATCTCTGCTAAAACCATAATCAATACAAATATTGGTATCCGATTTTTTGTTGAACTTGATGCGTAAGCCGGTGCCGGCTGCTGGATTCCAGTAAACAAAACGGTTGCTTTTTAGCTGGCTTGCTGAGTTTACATTGGCAAACAAAACAAAGCCCAGTAAGCCATTGTGGGTTATATCACCGCGGTATTCGGTTTCAAGGTCGAATAGCCTTTTGCCACGGTACCGGTTTTGTTCGAAACCCCTGCCTGAGCGGTTATAAGGATCCATGCCGATTGCCGGAAGGTTGAGATATGGTGCGCCGGTAGTAAGGGTGGTCCAGTAGAAACTCCAGAAAGCAAGTTCGCTTTTTGGGCCGCCATGGTTAAGTGAAATATATTTGCGAAAGTCTAAATATAAGGATTGCCAGCTATTATTGCTGCCGAACACCACCCCACTATAACGGTATACCACGTTGGCATAGGTACCCGGAAGCGGGTTAAGGTCGTTTTTCCGGGTATCGTAAAGTAAGTTTACCGTTGGGCCTGATGAAAAAGAGTTTTTATCGGTTGACGTACCAAATTTATATTGCGTAAAATTACTGATGGTATTGCCCTTGTTAATGCTGTTGTCGGAGTTTTCGATATCAAGATAATCATCAAAGGCATACCCGGCGCCAACAAAAAAATAGGGTTTGATTTTTTTTAGAGCCGCCTGGTAAAAGCGGATATAGTTGTAATTTACTAAAAATCGGGCGCTTTCGGGCTGCCCGCCACCCAGTCCCCAGGTAAATTGGGGGTAAACCATAAAACGAGTATCTCCCTGAATGTTCCAGCTGTTATTATTTAGCCAAATACTTGATCGTACCGGAAAACCATACCTCCCTTTTATGTTTGAATATGGGGCGAAAGTAACGGTAGAAAGATAAGTGGTATTCCTGTCTCCGAGATATACACCTGCGGTTGTAGTGGTTACCAGTGCTGTTCCGCCGCCGGGTATAGATGTTGAAAATGGTAAAAAGGAGAAATACACTTTCCTTTTTTCATCAGGCAGAATAGGCCTTGATTTTGATTTTAATAATGCCCTGCCGATATCAATAATATCCTTTTTTCCGGTAGTATCAACGTTTAAATGCGCCTTGTCTATGGGGCCTTGCGCCAAAAGTATACAGGGTATAAAACCTAAAAATAGCAGTAAAACAAATTTCCCCATCGCTAAATAAAAACCAGCCTTTCTCCTTTGTAAATGAACGCATTAAAAAACACTTAACGAAGGAATTTGTAAAAATGTATCGCGCCTGTAAAGTTAAAGAAACTAGAGCGCCAGGAATTTAATTACTGCATCTGAAAACTCTTTTGTATGAATAGCGGTATTGTGGTTTCCGGGGACATAGGCGAGCCCCGCGCCAGGGATCAGTTTGTTCAAGCCGGTTTCTGATCCATTTTCCTTATCCTCAGTTCCACGGATAATTAAAACCGGAATTTTTACTTTCGAAAGTTCTGCCGGGCTTGTTGATGGCTGGTATTTTTGCTGAAGCGCCAGGGCAAGTTCATCGAAATGCTGGCTGTGGATGTATTTTACCATATCGTCCACATCATGAAGTGTGGTGTCCCCCATTAAAGCCCTGTAGGCATGCACCCGGCGTGGCCATTCAGGATTGGTATAGGCGTCGCCCATGCCGCCCATTACCGCTTTGCGCAGCCGTTTGTCCAAAACTAACAACCTTGATGCGATGATTGATCCGCGCGAATAACCAACTGCGTCATATTGTTTAATATGCAAACAGGTTATTAGCCCGGTAATATCTTTTGCCTCGGCATCGTTGGCATAAGCACTTTCATTATGTGGTTTGTCTGATCGGCCATTGCCGCGCTGATCAATGAGGATTACCTTATAGCCTGCTTTCAGCAGGTCATCATAAAATGCGCAGGTTTTTAGCCCCTGCCCGGTACCCGAAAAGCCATGGATCAGCAAAACGGGGTAGCCGTCGCCTTTCACTTCGTAGTATATTTTTGTACTGTCGAAAGAAGTGAAATAATGCCCCCCGTCTTTTGGTTGGGCAAATAGCCCAGAACTTAAACAAAGCAGGAGGATGAGGAC
>NZ_CAIWNH010000444.1 GCF_903913935.1 uncultured Mucilaginibacter sp. | reverse complement strand
TCACTTTATCAAGCTTTTTGAATACGACAGGTTTGCCAATGAACTGATAACTGAAACTATCAATATAGCGAACAATCCCGAAAAGCCAGTAAAATTAATGGCCCATTTATTTGCCGCCCAGCAAATATGGCTAAGCCGCTTTGTGGATTTTCCGGACGCACCCCATACTACCTGGCCCGACTGGCAGACGGATACCTTTGCCGGTATTATAGAAACAAATAGTAACGGCTGGCTGCGATACCTCGATGGGCTTGAGCCCAGAGATTTTGACCGTATCATCAGCTATAAAACCTTAAAGGGCGATAGTTACCAAAATAAGTTGGGCGACATATTAACGCATGTAATAAACCATGGCACCCATCACAGGGCGCAGGCCGGCCATCATTTAATTGCCGCCGGGATTGAAACATTGCCTCCTACAGATTATATATTTTTCGTCAGGTAAAATTTTAGCGCTTTCTATTTTTATCTTTGACGCAGTTTTAATTTTGCCTGATGAAAAAAATAATCCTGCCAATAATTGCGGCTTTTGTAATCTCCGGATGTGCTGATAATAAGGCGCAGGAAAAAGCTGCTTTGGATAGTGTGCTCGCTTTACACGAAAAAGTAATGGGAAGTAATGAGTCGCTGCTGAAAAACAAGACGATTTTGGACAGCCTGTTAAAAAAAGACACAACGGCTATATTAAAAGATTCTGTGACCCGGCATCTAAGCGAGGTGATCAACGCAGACAGTGCCATGGATAACTGGATGCATAATTTTGACGCGGATATGACGGGTAAATTGCCTGTTGAAAGGATGATTTACCTTCGTTCACAAAAAAAACAGATCACAAAGGTCGACTCTCAGATCAACGCGGCGTTAGCGGCATCTGACAGGTATCTTAAAAATATGAAAATGAAATGAGCAGACTGATTTTGGCAATTGGCGTCATCCTGCTATGGAGCGCCTGTAAATTCAATAGTACTACCAGTAACTCTTTACCTATTTACGGAAACCGGCAGGCGGTTACCAGGGTGGTGAATGGACAAACAGTTATTGATACCTTATATCAAACCATTCCACCTTTTAAACTGGTGAATCAATATGGCGATAGCATCAGCAATAATGATCTTAACGGCAAAATCTATGTTGCCGATTTCTTTTTTACCAGTTGCCCATCTATTTGCCCTGTGATGCAACGCAATATGCTTAATGTTTATAACACCTATAAAAACACCCCTGATGTAAAGATCCTCTCGTACACCATCGACCCCAAATACGACAGCGTAAAAGTTTTAAAAAAATATGCTGATAAATTGGGAGTTACCGGCAACATGTGGTGGTTTATACAAGGTAAAAAGGATGATACTTACCGCCTCGCCGAAAAAAGTTACCTGGTGGCAGTGAGCCAGGACACTACGGTACCCGGTGGCTATGTGCACCAGGGTTATTTTGTGCTGGTGGATAAACAAAAACGCGTACGCGGTTCGTATGATGGCACCAACGCGCAGCAGGTAAGTCAGCTGATAGATGATGTTAAAACCTTAAAAGCAGAGCCTGCGCCTGGAGCCAACCAATGAAATTTAAAGTAATTATTGGAGTTTTGTGCCTTTTGCTTATACTGGCAGTTTCCTGCCAGAGTCCGCAAAGTATTGAATTTGCCCGTTATTATTCATCGGGTAGTTTGCTCTACCAAAGCCATTGCCAAAATTGCCATGGTGCTAAGGGCGAAGGATTAAATGCGCTGATCCCGCCGCTGACCGATACCGTATTTATAAAGAATAATATCCACCAGTTGCCCTGCCTGGTAAAAAACGGTTTAAGAGGAAAATTAACCATCAATAAAAAAGATTTTACGGAGAAAATGCCGTCTAACGACCTTGCTCCTATTGAAATTGCCAACGTGCTTACCTATGTTGCCAATTCTTTTGGCAATAAGCGCGGTACTATAGATGTTGTCCAGGTTGGAAACGATCTGAATAATTGTAAATAAAAGTACACAGACGCAGCGTATTGCGTCTCTACATACCTTAATAAATCTTTCGGACTTTCCCGACTCCCGGACTTCCCGACTTATTTCCTACCTTTACGGTGCAAAACGTTCTATCGCTCCCGGCGCTTTGTTTGGGAGAGGAAAGTCCGGGCAACACAGAGCATCCTGCTTCCTAACGGGAAGGCGCCGGCAGCCGGTGACAGCAAGTGCCACAGAAAATATACCGCCCGGCATTTATGACGGGTAAGGGTGAAAACGTGAGGTAAGAGCTCACGGCTTTCCCGGGCGACCGGGATCGCGGTAAACCTCAGGAGTTGAAAAACCAAATAGGTCCCGGAAGCGGAGCTGCTCGTTTCCGTATCCGCCAACAGGCGGATCGCCGGGATGGGTAGGTTGCTTGAACCTGTCAGCAATGGCAGGGCCAGATTAATGATAGAAACCATGCCCGTTAAAAGGCATGGAACAGAACCCGGCTTACAGGTTTGCTGCTGCAAACAAATGCCCTTCCCGGTAAAACGGGGAGGGTTATTTTGTGAATGGTGAGCTATCAGCATAAGGTGGCTCATATTTCTCACAGGTGTAGTTGTAGCGCTACAAGTGCTACATCTGCTACAAAGTGCTACAAAACTGAATATCAAGATATTAACTGCTGACAGAATCTTGTCAGCAGTTTTGCTGGCTTACTGCCTCATTTCACTAAAATTCCAGGTGGATGCTTAATTAAACGATATTGATTCACTACTCACCGCTCACTATTTTTTATCAATTTATTTTCAAACAATATCTTTCTAAAAGTGTTTACTTTTCTATACAATTAACTAAATTAGCAATTCAAATATTTAAAGCGTTCAGGCAAACAAAAAATGGCGAAAATATTAATCATTGATGACGAGCGGGCAATCCGGAATACATTACGTGAAATACTGGAATATGAGGATTATACCGTTGAAGATATTGATAACGGCGTTGACGGGTTAGAACTCATACAAAAAAATGATTATGACCTGGTATTATGCGATATAAAAATGAACCGGGTAGACGGAATGGAAGTGCTCACCGAGGGCCTTGCTATGAAGCCTGATCTGCCTTTTATCATGATATCGGGCCATGGAACTGTTGAAACTGCCATCGAAGCCAGCAAAAAGGGTGCGTTTGACTTTATATCCAAACCACCTGACCTGAACAGGCTCCTCATTACCGTACGAAATGCACTCGACAGGGGAAGCCTGGTAACTGAAACAAAAGTACTGAAGCGCAGGGTGGCCAAAGTGCGCACTATGCTGGGCGATTCACAGTCGATCTCAAAAATAAAAGAAACGATCGACAGGGTGGCGCCTACTGATGCCAGGGTATTGATCACTGGTGCAAATGGCAGTGGTAAAGAGTTGTTAGCAAGATGGTTACACGAAAAGTCGCACCGTTCAACATCGCCTTTGATTGAAGTAAACTGCGCCGCTATACCATCTGAATTGATTGAGAGTGAATTATTCGGGCATGAAAAAGGTTCGTTTACATCTGCTATCAAACAACGCATTGGCAAATTTGAAGCAGCCAATGGCGGCACGCTCTTTCTGGATGAGATCGGAGATATGAGCGCTTCAACCCAGGCCAAAGTGCTGCGTGCACTGCAGGAAAATAAAATAACCCGTGTTGGCGGCGAAAAAGAGATCGATGTAGATGTACGTGTGGTTGCTGCAACCAACAAGGACCTGCTAAAGGAAATAGATGCCGGAAATTTCCGCCTTGACCTTTATCATCGATTAAGCGTTATCCTGATCCATGTTCCACCTCTGACTGACCGAAAAGATGATATTCCGTTGCTGGCCCAAAACTTTTTGGATGAGATCTGCAATGATTACGGCATGCCGGTTAAAAAGATCTCAGATGCCGCGATGGAGGCGTTAAAAGCCTTGCCATGGACCGGGAATATCCGTGAATTAAGGAACATGATTGAACGGCTGATCATCCTGAGTGATAAAATAATAACAGACAATGATGTAAAGATATTTGCAAACCCATCTTCGCCGGTTGAAGTTACCAATGGCAATAACGGACATCAAGCAGATTTTGACCGTTTCAGCAATTTCCAGGAATATAAGGATTATGCCGAACGCGAGTATATCAAATTTAAACTGGAAAAAAACAACTGGAACGTATCCAAAACTGCCGACGATATTGACATACAGCGCAGCCACTTATATAGTAAGATTGAGAAATTTGGGTTGAAACGAGGGGAGTAACAAACGTTTTTTGCAGAATGATATTAGCTCAATCCGTTGAAAACAATTCCTTTCTTTTCAAATTGACTCATATCCTAACTTTCTATAACTTTCAAACTGCTCTTCCGTAAAAAATTGGTCGCTGGTTGGTTGTTGCGGGAACAAAGGATTATTTAAATGATATTCCCTTATATCAGTAGATAAATTTTTGGTAAGTGATGTTTTTATATAAGTTATTTTGCCGCTTGGGGCATCATCTTTATCCCCCGGATATTTAATAGCGCCGTCCAAAATAGCATGGCTCTTACTAAATCCCTGGGCGTCTTTATCGGTTATGGTGTCAGTTGTTATCGTAATCTCTACACCAAAATCTATCCGGCAACGTCTGATGGCATTTGATAATCCTTCGCAGGTTGATTTTTTATCTTCCTCCGCATCACACAAAATAACATTTGTACATCTTCTGCGTACGAGCTCGTAAAGCCCCATGTTGTCAAAATGCCCGCCGTCAGAAAGGCACACAAAACGTGAACTTATATCCGATTTCCCGATCAGGTCACTAACCAGGTATGCCACACCAAATGTCGGATCGGAGCGTTTCCAAGTTTTCAAACGGGGATTGCCTATCCACCAGCCCAGGCGAACGTTAAACATTGTCAATAAAAATGCTGTGGCAGGCGAAGAATGGTAACCCATGTTTGGATTAACGGCTGCACCTGATATAGCCATTGCCGTACCGATCATCGGCCCGTTTTCATAAGCATAACCCGCAGTCGGCCGGTATCCGTATTCATAGACCTGGTTTTTGGCATAGGCAGCCGAACGGGTTGGACTAAAATCAAAACCGCTATATAATGGAGTGAAAATAAACGACTCAGCTTTTCGGTCCTGCCTGTCGAGTTCTGACACAACAGTGGAGTTGAGGGTGGTATTTATTAAGGGGTATGGCCCGTAGTAAGGGTCTTTCTCTATGTTGCAAACAAACGCCGAAAGTTTGATGTCGTCGTCCTTGTCAAACCCGGTAAAATTATTCGCGGTTTTGTCTCTGTCTGTTCTCTTACGGGTAGCACCAAGATACGCCCTGACTAACCGGTTTCTATAAAAATGATGCAGCGAAAATTCATTTACCCCAACACGCCAGCTCAAAAATAAAGTGAGGGCCGCCAATACCACTGTTACCAGCAGACTTTTTTGGGTCCAGTCAATGAAGTTTTCCTTATCACCAACTATGATCAGATTTATTTGATCTAATGTATAGGCGCCTATCAATAAAAAGCCAAGCATAAACAAATAGGGTGCTATGCGAATAAATATCTCTATAAAAATCGAAGCTTTATCATCGGTTTTTGGACCGGCATCCTTTGATTGATAAGCCAGCTTCACAGCTGCCCCGATTATTGCCGCCCATCCGCCAAATAACACAGGTATTTTTGATATTAATTTGGTATTCCTGCACAACTCTCTGAACACATCCGGCAAAATAAGCGCGCCGATAGTTACCAATAGCCATATCAGAATAAACCGGTGTATTATTGCGCCCATCCTGCCCCACCACTCACGGCGCTCGTCAGGAAACAATCTGCCCATCAAAGCCATTCTTATAACTACACAACAGCTAATGCTCTCCAAAATCAAAGGTGGCCCGCTAATAAATACCCATCTATACCCATATTCCTGGTCAGAAATGAAAGGAGACTTTATTGATTGAAATAATTCCCAAACACCTGCCAATAGAAATAATCCTGCAGTTGCTGCCAATGCGGAAGAACCCAATATTGCAAAATCAATATATTTTTTTTCAATTGGTCGCTGTGCGCATTGCCTGTAATAGCCTATATAAGCTATAGCAATCATTGCCGCAAAGCCCGCGGCGGCAGCTGGTATTAAAAGTAAAACTTTGTCCTGATATTCGTCGGAATATGGGTTCTCCTGGAATAGCCACGAGCTTACAGCAAAAGCAGCAATAACGGCCCAGATGATCAAAAATATCGATAAAAGCCGGTTTCTTCCAAAATTAAAATAGCTCCTTTCCTTATGCTGTTTATCAAACGCCTGCATACCGTAACCTGTCATAATAACCCCGGGTAAAAATATCAATGCGCTCCATCCCCCAACTTTAATTGAATTAAATGTGTTTTCAAAGTGGGTGATATACCGCCAAAGCAGAAAAAAATTATTGACACCAGATAATGCGGTACATAAAAGTAAAAGAAATATAAACTGGTTAATCAGCGTATTTCTTAGCCAGGTAACACCCATTGTCCACGAATCTGCCGACATAATATTTGCATCAGGCGCCAAATAATTGCTAAACATGCGTAACCAACGAATGGGGCGCACTTCTTCTCCCATTGGATCGGCAGATTTACGGCTATCCAGCCTATCAGTAACCTTTAATACCGATCCACTCCTCTTTATCCATGATGCTAACCACGTACCAATATACCCGCCGCCGGATACCGTTGAAAGGTAGTCAATGTGCGACAGCTTATTCTGCTCAGCGAGTTTCTGCAATATCCCCAGGCAAAATGTTGCCGAACGGATGCCTCCGCCTGAAAAAGCCAAACCTTGCAATTGTAAACGTTTTGCGCGTTCTATCGGATCTTCTGTTTTGTCATCGCTCAAAACTTTTTCTGTTAATCTGCCACCAACCCCGGCGGGATTGTCCTGGAGCCGATGCGCCCTGCTCCTGCATATTTCATTTAACTCATCATTAAACAGTGTTTCAAAGGGAACCGGAACCTCTTCTATCTTTAATGTTTGCCGCATCAACGAATCAGAAATCAATAATTCCAATGCTTCAGTTTTACGTTTCTTATCTTCTGATTTATAATGAGCGTTCCACCATGTTTCGTGAAGTTTTTTATCGTCGGCATCAAGCAGATCAAAAGATTGCTCTGGTTCCCAAACCTGGTACAACCGCTGATCACAGGCCTTTAATTTCTTTCCGCTTAAACAAAAGATAACCTGCACCGGCATATAATGAAGCGCCTTTGCCAGGGTGACCCTGGCCGCAGGGTTATGATACAAAATTGCTCTGATCATTCTGCGAAGTTGGAACGGCGAGCAAAAGAGTGTGCCGTCTTTGGACAGGTTATCGTTTTCGGGATTAACTACAGGGAGATGGTTTTCATCCATCCATTTCAGCAAGTCATTTGAAAGCACAAAGAAGCATTCAATTAAATCACTCTCGGCCAATTTTTCGGGGCTAAACCAAATAACATCATTTATCGCCCCCTCAATTTCTGGTGAGCATTTTTCCTTTAGTCCCGCCAGTTTCTCCTTTAACTCCCATAAAAAAACATTTTCCATCTTGTTTCTGTCTGTGGGACCCAGATCTTTTTTCCAAAGATCCTGGATGATAATAAGGCTGGAAACGGCCTGCGAGGTTAAGTCGGTAACAATGTCCATGGCTAAGGTTTTAAAAAGTAAAGGCTCATTTGATAAGGATAATATATAAAGTTATAAATTAATACCCGATAATACCATGGTGTTTTTACGGTATTTCAAGCAGTATTTATACGTAAATAATTATTTATTAATGTTTTACGTTGATGCATAAAAAGCTATTTAATAATGGAAGTATAATGTATTAAAGTGCGTTTCTTTTTAAGATTAACTTGATAACATAAACATATATAACAGATGTATTTTATTTTCATACCTTGTTAGGATGAAAAAATACGCCTTACTTATCGCCCTGTTTTTTGCGGGATTGATTATTTCCGCTGTTTATCCGCATGATTATTTTACGTGGATTTTAGAAGTCTTTCCTGCTATTATAGGTTTTTTCATACTGTTATTTACCTTCCGGCACTTTCAATTTAGCTTGTTAACCTATGTAATGATATTATTGCATTGCTATGTGTTGTTTATAGGCGGCCACTATACCTATGCGTTGGTACCTGCATTTGACTGGGTGCGCGATGTTTTCCACCAAAGCCGCAATAATTATGATAAAGTCGGACACTTTTTTCAGGGGTTTGTACCTGCAATGATCGTTCGCGAAATATTTATCCGAAAGGAAATCATCAACAAGAAAAACTGGATCCCTTTTTTAACCATAAGTGTATGCGGGCTGATCAGTTTGTTGTATGAATTGCTGGAATGGCTGGTTTCTGTTTCCTCAGGGTCTGCAGGCGATTCTTTCCTTGGCACGCAGGGCGATGTATGGGATACGCAATCAGATATGCTTTTTGCCATTATTGGCGCCACGTGTATGCTTATCACGCTATCAGGATTGCAGAATAAGATAATATCCAGAGGGTTGGAAAGGTTTTAAAAGTTGAAAATGTTAAAATTGAGGTAAAGGACTTTGTCCATTTAATTAACTTTCGCTTCTTCTTTCGGACTTCCGGACTTAGTAAGTTCAATTAAGAAATGCAACAAAAGCTAAATAAATGATACCAGATAGCATACACTATCCGGCATCATTTAAGGAAAAATTAGACTTTTGATTTG
>NZ_CAIWNH010000443.1 GCF_903913935.1 uncultured Mucilaginibacter sp. | reverse complement strand
TTACACATTAAGTAAACCTATTTCAGGACTAGACATACCTCCATTTGGCGTTCGGGTATTTATATTGAGGGAATGACGCCTGCTTGCGCGGGTTGTCAACCGCGTTAAAGCGGATTACCTCGTTAATCAGCATCGCATTGGCAATGCCGTGCGGTACATGGTGCATAGCTCCCAATTTGTGTGCGCAGGAGTGGCAAACACCCAAAAACGCGTTGGCAAAGGCCATGCCGGCCATGGCAGAAGCATGCGCCATCTTCTCACGGGCTTTTATATTGGTAGCGCCTTCGTTATAGGCATCAGGCAAGTATTTAAATATCAGCCTGATGCCTTCAAGCGCCAACCCATTGGTAAACTCAGATGCCAGTACTGATACATAAGCTTCCAGGCAATGGGTCAAAGCATCAATGCCTGACGCGCAGGTTAAGCCTTTCGGCATATTCATCATCAGCTCGGCGTCAACGATGGCCATATCCGGGGTAAGCTCATAATCAGCCAGCGGGTATTTGATCTGTGTTTCCTCATCTGTTATTACTGCAAATGGCGTAACTTCTGATCCTGTACCTGCAGAGGTAGGTACCGCTACAAACATGGCTTTTTGCCCCATTACCGGGAAAGCGCACACTCTTTTGCGGATGTCCATAAAACGCATGGCCAGGTCCTCAAATTTTTCTTCAGGGTGTTCATATAAAACCCACATGATCTTGGCGGCATCCATCGGTGAGCCACCGCCCAGGGCGATAATAGCATCCGGTTGAAAAGCGATCATTTCTGCAGCTCCTTTTTTGGCGGTGCGCAGGGTAGGATCAGGGTCGACGTCTGAGAAAACGATATGTTCCAGTCCCAGTTCATCCAGTACATGGGTAATTCGTTCCGTAAAGCCCATGGCTGCCAGTACTTTATCAGTTACAATAAATACCCGTTTTTTACCCAGTTCTTTTAACTCGCGCAAAGCAAGCGGCAAGCATCCGTATTTGAAGTATATTTTTTCAGGCACCCTGAACCACAACATGTTTTCGCGGCGTTTGGCTACGGTTTTAATATTTAACAAGTGTTTTACACCCACGTTTTCTGATACTGAATTTCCGCCCCAGCTGCCGCAGCCCAGCGTTAATGAAGGTGATAATTTAAAGTTGAAGATATCGCCGATAGCACCCTGTGATGATGGCATATTGATAATGGTACGGCCGGTTTTCATAGCGGCGCTGAATTTTTGGATGCGCTCCTGGCTCTTTACCGCGTCAGTATACAATACGGAGGTATGCCCGAAGCCACCCAGTTTTACCAAACGCACCGCTTTGTGCAGGGCTGACTCAAAGGTATGTGCCTTATACATGGCCAAAACAGGTGACAGTTTTTCGTGAGAGAATGGTTCTTCCAACTCAGTTGATTCCACTTCGCCGATCAGTATTTTTGTTTCTTCGGGAACAGTAACCCCGGCAAGCGCCGCAATTTTAAATGCAGACTGCCCTACGATATTGGAATTAAGGATGCCGTTGATTAATAACACGGCGCCAACTTTGCTGGTTTCTTCTTTGTCAAGGATATAGGCGCCCCGATCTAAAAACTCCTGTTTAACTTCATCATAAACCTTGTCAATTACGATCACGCTTTGTTCAGAAGCGCAGATCATACCGTTATCAAACGTTTTAGAAAGCAGTATAGAGTTAACTGCCATTTTAATATGCGCGGTTTCATCAATGATGGCAGGGGTATTGCCCGCGCCAACGCCGATGGCTGGCTTGCCTGAAGAGTAAGCCGCTTTAACCATTCCCGGGCCGCCGGTGGCCAGGATCAGGTCTGCTTCGGCCATTACTATCTGAGAAAGCTCTACGGTTGGTTCTTCAATCCAGCCGATGATATTCGCCGGGGCGCCAGCCAGTACCGCTGCGTCCAAAATAATTTTTGCTGCCGCGATGGTTGATTTTTTAGCCCTGGGGTGCGGTGAAAAAATGATGCCATTACGGGTTTTTAAAGCGATCAGCGCTTTAAAAATAGCGGTAGATGTTGGATTGGTAGTGGGCACAATAGCTGCAATTACGCCGATGGGTTCGGCTATTTTAACGATGCCAAAGGCTTCGTCTACCTCAATTACGCCGCATGTCTTTTCATTTTTATATTGATTGTAAATATTTTCCGATGCAAAATGGTTTTTGATTACTTTATCCTCAACCTGGCCCATCCCTGTTTCCTCGACAGCGAGTTTGGCCAATTGTATCCGCGCGTTATTTGCCGCAATGGCGGCCTTTCTGAAAATGTCGTCTACCTGCTCCTGTGTAAATAACGCGTATTGCCTTTGAGCTTCGCGAATCCTTTCAATCTGCTGAACTAATTTTTCTGCGTTTGTTGATTTCATTGTGTTTGATTTTTTATGCCGCATGGCGCGGCGGTTGTTTTTGCTGATCGGATCAACTCTGGGGGTTTGGTTGATTTTCACGATGTAAAAATGAGGATTCAGCGTTCATGTGGGATGACGCAAGTCAAAAGCGGATGTGATATTAAACACTTTTATTTGTTAATTTTCAATTATATGGCCTTTATGTTGAAGAATATAACAACATAATAGCTAAATGGTATTAAATTTATATCAATATGGGTTTTGTATTGATCATTTGATAAAACATGATCACCGGGGTGCCTCATTTTTACCAACCCGGCATAATAAAGGACAGTGGGGCATTGTTATAAACAGCAACGCCTTTAAAAATACCTTTTGAAAGGATGCATGCACCCTGTTTTTCGCTGTTTATTATGTTGCCCATCCCGTTCATTTTTGCTGCGAATTAGTTTTGCAAGGGAGTCGTAGGTCAATGTCATTAAGCTAAGGAAAAAGTAAAGAAATTTAATATCAAATAATGAACCTGCCTGCCGGTAGGCTGGTGTTGAATGTCGAACGCCGAAGTTTTTTACTTCATTATTCTTCATTCGATATTGGGTGTTCGACATTAAAACCCTTAACTTAATGACAGTGGTCGTAGGTTAGGTGGATATGGCAGCAGATTTTTTAAACCCCGGGCGCCGGGCTTTCTGTCGTTAGCGTTCCATTTTTGCACACGGTGTGTCGTACTGATTAGGGTTGTCACAAGGAGATCCGGATCATGAATATAGAAAGAATAAAACAGCAAATCATATTCGAATATTTGTCAGGCGATATAAGCCTGCGTAAATT